>JAGMFA010000042.1 GCA_023127875.1 Candidatus Zixiibacteriota bacterium | reverse complement strand
ATATGATGAAGGAGAGTTTGAAGAAACTTTAAAGAAATTTCAGGGAAATATTACTCGCCATTTCAAAGACCCGGATAATATCATCTGGAATGATGAGAACATAATGCTTGTCATTAAAAAAGATGTCCGATGAATTTTTGGTTTTGCTCACTTACGTCATACGTCGTCTAACACGGAAGTTTGTCGAAAAATCATCTAAAGATCGATTTACGGTTCACCATAAACAGTTGTCTTTTCTTCTTCAGGAAGATATATTATGATTTGAACAAAGATAATATGGGTGAGAAGAATACGGCTGATGATAAGCGTATTTATCTGATGCTTCAGGAATAGTCTCAAGATCCCCCGGAAAATGCGGGGGAGAATTCCCGAAGCAAACTGGCATCGGCATTTCCTAATGCCGATGCATCAAAAAAATGAAACGAACCTTTAAAAAACCCCCAAAAGAAGTATCAGAGAGGATGAAGAACGTTAAGAGTCGAGGGACCGGCTTAGAGAAACGAATGGAAAAGATATTGAGAAGTCTCCACATAAGGTTCCAGAGGCAACCAGATCTTCGAGGAAGTCCCGACTTTAGAATAGGAGACACCAACATTTTGATCTTTTGCGACAGTTCGTTTTGGCATGGAAGAAGAGAAAAGGAAGTTAGTGGAAAGGCTTTCAAAAGGAATCGTGCCTTGTGGATGGAAAAACTAGCCAAAAATCGAAAGAGAGACGAACGGAATAATCGGGCTTTGCGCAGAAATGGATGGTCGGTATGGCGTTTCTGGGATACGGACATATTAAAACGACCTGACAAAGTAAAAAATAGGCTTCGGAGGATAATGAATGAAGCAAAAGCGTAATCCGTTAACTGCAATAGATTTGTTCTGCGGAGCGGGGGGATTAACGCTTGGACTAAAGAGGGCTGGCTTTAAAGTCACGGCTGGCGTCGAACTATATCCTGAAATCGCGAAAACGTATAAAGCCAATCACCCAACGACAAAACTGTTGATAAAGGACATTCGAGAAGTGACTGGAAAGGAACTCTTTGAATTGACGGGTTTAAAAGAAATCGATCTTCTGGTTGGGTGTCCGCCATGCCAGGGTTTTTCAAAGCTTACTGACAAGTATCATAGGAAGGACCCAAGAAACGATCTGGTGCTTCAGATAGCAAGGGTGATTCAGGAAATGATGCCCAAGATGGTCATGATGGAAAATGTGTCAGGACTGGCAACACGAGGAAAGCCCATACTGGACGAGTTCGTAAGAAGGTTGGAATCTCTGGGCTACTTGGTAAATGTGGAGACTTTACAGTTGGCGGGCTACGGTGTGCCACAATCACGCAGGCGGGTAGTTCTACTAGCCGGTAAAGGATTTCACATCCCCATGCCCAAGCTAACGCATTGCCGGTCGGGAGATCCTAAAAAGAACTTAAAACCGTGGCTCCGTGTCGCAGATGTAATCAAAGACATGGAAGAACCTGTTACACTTTCAGAAGCCGTAGAACAAGGCGGACCGAAGAAATTTAACTGGCACGTAGTAAGAGACTTGACCGAAATGAGCATCCGTAGGTTCCAGGCGATAAAACCAGGAACAAGCAGATATAAGATGCCAATGGAATTGCGGCCAAAATGTCACCAAAATAACGAAAAAGGATTTCCAAACGTTTATGGAAGGCTCAGTTGGGAACAGGTTCCACCCACCATCACGGCAGGCTGCACGACGCCTTGTAAGGGTAGGTTTGGCCACCCAGAAGAATTGCGAACTATTTCCGTAAGGGAGGCGGCATTAATCCAGACATTTCCCAAAAGCTACAAATTCGACACGCAATTCATGGACACTGCGTGCGATTTGGTCGGAAATGCACTTCCGTGCGCTTTCGCCAGAATCGTGGCTGCTAAATGTCGGAGCGCATTGATGGAGCAGAGTCTTGGAGGTTCATAATGAGTCCGCAAGAAAAGAAGAATTCTAGTTTGCACCCCTATACGATGAAAATCGAGAGGACGATCGTCGACAAGCTAGGTTTGCAGATGTACGACAAAGCTTCTGCCGTGGTTGCGGAACTGATCGCAAATTCGTATGACGCCGATGCAGAAGATGTGCTCGTAAAGATCCCGCTAGGGAAGGCTTTAGCGGTGCACAAAGGTGGTGTCCTGGAGCAAAAAGGGTACTTTATCGCAGTGAAGGATAACGGACATGGGATGACGCCAGAGGAAGCTCGTGAATTCTACCTCAAGGTAGGTATAGATCGAAGAAAAAACCCAAAGCACGGGTCTAAGTCCAGGGAGAAAAAAAGGGATGTTATGGGTCATAAAGGCATAGGCAAACTTGCACCCTTTGGTATTTGCCACACTATAGAAGTCAGATCAGCTGGCGGAGAAAAGACCCAAAAGGGATACCAAGTAGCCCATTTCGAGCTCGACTATGACAAAATAATTGATCAAACAGAGAGTGAATCGGACGAAGATTACCACCCAACACCATTATCAGACGATGAAACTTTTGATAAAAAAAGAGGAACGCGTGTAATTCTCAAAAACTTCGACGTAAAGCTAGTTCCTGACGATAAGACTTTTCAGCGGCAGCTCGCTGCCAGATTCGGTTTGGAGCTTCCAGATTTTCGAATAACCGTTATAGATATAAAACATGACAAGCCAGTGCCTCCATTCCAAGTTGGGAAGTTGCACATCCCCTTGATGAAAGGTACAAAAATCATTGTAGATAATAGACCAGTTAAAGTTGACGAAAAGGAGTATGCGGTTACTGGTTGGGCAGGGATGGCCAAGCACGCTTACCAAAATGTGGAAATGGCTGGAATAAGGATTTATGCTCGGGGGAAAATCGTTTCTGGTACGAGAGATTTCGGCATTCCTTCTGGATTTGCAGGAGAGTATGTGGCGAGATCCTACCTTGTCGGTGAGATACACGCCGACTGGTTAGATGATGAAGAGGACTTAATCCAAACTCACAGACAAGACATCCTATGGAGTTCGGATTTGGGTGTGGCTCTCGCGACTTGGGGACAGAAGCTTGTCAAAGAAGTAGCAAAAAGGGGGAGGGAACCAAGAAGAGAAAAGGTCAAATCTCTCTTTATGGAGGTCTCGCAATTGAGGGAAAAAGCCAAACATCGTTTCCCTGACTCTGAGCTACAGAAGACTGCCATTGAAGTTGGTGCGAAAATAGGTCAATTTGCTTCCGAAGAGGAGTTGACAGACGTAGATTATGTCGGGGATCTGACTGAACTCATCCTCACGATAGCCCCTCATAAGCTTCTCATCGATACGTTCAAAAAGATAAATGAGATAGCCATCGACGGAAAAGTCGCGGTCGTCGATCTACTCAAGCTGTTTAAGACAACGGAAATAGCGCAATTGGCCTCCTACGGACAAATAGTCGCAGAAAAACTTAAGACCATTGATGTGTTCAAGGCGGCAATTCGGCAACCAGATACGAGCGAATCAGAACTCCAACAGATTCTAGAAAGGGCTCCCTGGTTAATAAATCCACGTTGGGAGTTGACGGCTGCAAACCTCACCCTTAAGAGATTTCAAGAGGCGTTTGAGAGTTGGTACAAAAAGACCTCCGGGGAAGAGATAACTACTTCAACCCGGATAAGACACGAAACAAAGAAGCCGGACTTTATCTTCTTGCACAGAGAGAATAAGATCATTGTCGTTGAGATAAAGCCTCCGAAGCACACCTTCGATGATACAGACTGGGAAAGACTTCAGAGATACCATGACGCCATTTTGGCATTCCTGGAGAAAAACCGTACCTTCAAAGATTTGTTCCCCTACGGGCACCAGGTCATTTTGGTGAGGGATTCCGAAAAGGTGAGCCCCACGGTGGAAAAGGCTTTGACAAGCCTCGTTGATAAAGAGTACTTAGTGAAATACACTTGGGAGGAGTTGCTGGATAATGCCGAACGAGACCACGAGAGTTTCTTGACCGCGAGGGACATACTCGGGTCTCCCTAGTGCTCGCTGGAGTATCTGAGACATGACTATCCAGAAAAGATTCTTAACCACATCTGATATTGAAATCGAGGACCTATATGCCCCTGAGTCAGTAAGCGACTTGGATTATCAAAAGGACTTAGGGTTTCCGGGGGGGTATCCTTTCACCCGCGGCATATACAAGAACATGTATCGCGGCAGGCTGTGGACCATGCGGCAGTATGCCGGGTTTGGCACAGCGGAGGAGACCAACAAAAGATACAGGTATCTTCTGGAGCAGGGGCAAACCGGCTTATCCGTTGCCTTCGATCTTCCCACCCAGATAGGCTACGATTCCGATCACTCTTTGGCCGAAGGCGAGGTGGGCAAAACCGGCGTGGCAATAGACACGCTGGAGGATATGGAGATTCTGTTCAAGGAAATACCTCTGGACAAAGTCTCTGTCTCCATGACCATCAACTCCACTGCCTCGGTGCTTTTAGCCATGTATGTGGTTCTGGCTAAGAAGAAAAATGTCCCCGCGAATGTCCTGTCCGGCACCATTCAAAACGACATCCTGAAAGAATACATTGCCCGCGGAACTTACATCTTTCCTCCCAAGCCCTCTATGCGTCTGATCACGGATACTTTCAAGTTCTGCAAAGAGAATCTGCCCAAATGGAATCCCATCAGCATAAGCGGCTATCATATTAGGGAGGCAGGCTCAACTGCAGTTCAGGAGATCGCCTTCACCTTGTCCGATGGCATAGCTTACGTAAAGGCGGCACAGGATGCGGGAATGGACATTGACCAGTTCGGTAAACGGCTCTCTTTCTTTTTAAACTCTCACAACCATTTCTTCGAGGAGATAGCCAAATTCAGAGCCGCCCGAAGATTGTGGGCAAGGATTATCAAAGAGAAGTTTAAAGCCAAGAGTGACGAATCTGCCAGGTTTCGCTTTCATACTCAGACTGCTGGTTGCACCTTAACCGCTCAACAGCCGGATAATAACGTTGTTCGGGTCGCCCTGCAAGCTCTGGCTGCAGTTTTGGGAGGAACTCAGTCATTGCACACCAATTCAAGAGATGAGGCTTTGAGCTTGCCATCACAGGAATCGGCCCAGATCGCCTTGAGAACTCAGCAGATCATTGGCTATGAAAGCGGGGTGCCGGATACGGTCGATCCGCTGGGTGGATCGTATTATGTCGAGCATTTGACTAACGAGGTAGAAAAAAGAGCAAAAGCATACATCGACTATATCGACGAGAAGGGAGGAGCCCTCTGGGCGGTGGAGTCGGGATACTACCAAAGGGAGATTCAAAAAAGTGCGTATGAGTATCAAAAGGCTATCGAGAGCAGAGATAGAACCATCGTAGGAGTGAACAAATTTGCCCAGACGGGCTCAGACGAGCCCCCGTCTGGGGGCAAGCGTCTGCTTGAAACGGAAAAAGAAAAAATAAAGGACGTCTTCCGAGTCAGTCCCAAAGTAGGAAAAGAGCAGATAAAGCGGTTGGAAACCGTGAGAAAAAGAAGAGATGATGCAAGAGTTAGAACATGTTTAGAGGATTTAAAAAACAAAGTTACCACCGATGAGAACCTTTTGCCTTCTATAATCCAGTGTGTGGAAAGTTATGCCTCTTTGGGTGAGATGTGTGATGTTTTGAGATCAGTCTGGGGAGAGTATCGGGAGAATGTGCTGGTGTGAATACGTCCGCGGTCGACAGTCCGCCGTCCGCCGCCTAAAACCAAGAAAAAGCTATGAAATTGGATAAAATTGAACATATTGGGATTGCGGTAAAGGATATTGGCGAGGTATCAAAGTTCTATAAAGACATCTTTGAGTGCCAGATATCAGAAGAGATGGATGTTCCAGAAAGGAAAATAAGGATAGTCTTTACAGAAATTTCCGGAGTTAAGTTGGAATTCGTAATGCCCACGGATAATGAGAGCGTGGTAGCGAAATTCATAGATAAAAGAGGTGAGGGAATTCATCATATCTGTTTTGAAGTAGATGACGTTGAGAAAGCAACAATAGAGTTGAAAGAAAAAGGCGTGGAATTGGTGGAGGATAGACCCAGAATGGGCGCAGAGGGGAAGAAGATAATCTTCATTAAGCCCAAAAGCACGCATGGGGTTTTGATTGAGTTGAAGGAAAGATAGAGTTAAATTCAAAATTAAAAAAGCAAAATGCAAAATTATCACCAGGATCCATAGGACAATTCAAAGTTCAAAATTTTGAAAGGCGACACATTTTTTGAATTTTGAATTGCAATTTTGAATTTTTCATTTTTCATTTTCAATTTGGAGTCATGGGTATTTTCGAACTGATGGAAGAGCACGGGCATGACGAGGTTTTGTTCTGCTATAATAAGCCCACCCAGCTTAAAGCCATAATTGCCATCCACAACACCACCCTGGGCAATGCGGTGGGAGGATGCCGACTGTGGAGATACGAATCGGAAACCGAAGCGCTGGTGGATGCTTTGACATTGTCCCGCATAATGACCTATCAGTCTGCCGTAGCAGATTCCGACACCGGTGGAGGAAAGGCGGTTTTGTGTAAGGATTTCGAAGAGGAGACCGATGAAGCTTATTTCCGGGCTTTTGGGAGATTTGTGGAAGGATTGAAAGGAAGATTCATCACTTATCCGGATCTGGGCACAGATACTCAGGAGATGAAATACATAAAGAGGGAGACCAAATACGTGCTTCCCTATGAATCGCCCACTGGCATCAAGGCAGAAAGCGCTGATTTAACAGCTCATGGAGTTTATTGGGGAATGAAGGCATGTGTGAAGGAGATATATGGGATATCCTCCTTGGATGGATTGACCGTCGCCATTCAGGGAGTGGGAAGTGTGGGAAAGAGGCTGGTGGACTGCTTAAAGCAGGAAAAGGTAAAACTTATAGTTACCGACTTGAATTACGACTCTATAAAGGACGTGCAGGATAAATTTCCGGACACCGAGGTGGTAAGGCCGGATGAGATTCTCTCCGTCGAATGCGATATACTCTCACCCTGTGCCCTGGGACCGGTGATCACCCAGAAGAACATCTCCCAGCTTAAATGCAAGATAATTGCCGGTGCGGCATATGACATCGTGGAGGACGTTAGAATTTGCAAAGAGCTCTTTGAGATGGGAATAGTATATGCTCCAGATTTTGTGGTCAATGCCGGAGAGTTATTTCTAACTGAAGATGCACTGAAGGTGCTTTCCAAAGAGGAAGCATTGGATTCGGTTAAAAAAATCTATAACATAATGGCAAAGGTGATCGCCATCTCTAAAAAGGAAAAAATCTCACCCTATGAGGCGGCTTGTAAGATGGCAGAGGAAAGAATCAAACGGGTGGGAGCAGTGAAAAGTATACTAACCCATAGTTGCTTTGAGGGGAGAAGAAAACCGTAGGAGAGTCTTTTTGCCAAGCAGTCCTTTGGACTTGTTTAGCCTGCAAAAATTCAGAAAGATCACTAACATTGTTTGGCGTATGGGAAAAAAATAATGGAACAGAAAGATTTTGAAATAGCTAAAGAATTAAAAGCAAGGTTATCCGGGGTTATCCGCTTGGTTGATTTCAGAGTTTTTGGTTCAAGGGCACGAGGGGATATGGATGAATATTCGGACATGGATGTTTTTATTGAAGTGGAGTCACTGGACAAGGAAACAAAAAACAAGATTTCCGATATTGTATGGGAAGTCGGTTTTAGACATCGTGTGGTTATTTCGCCCCTCATTTTTACAAGGCATGAAATTGAAGAGTCTCCATTGAGAGCCTCACCGATAGTAGAAAACATCGTAAAGGAAGGGGTGAAGGTATGACAGATAAAGAGACTCTTTTTCTCTATCGGCTAAGACAGGCAGAGGAGAGAATCAGAAGGGCGGAAGCGGTGAAAAGCATTTTGTGTTGAGGGTTTTTGTAGGTCAACCATCCCGAAGGGTGGTTGATCCATATGGATCAAGCAGGCTATCCTACGGATCCGTCTGCCCAGACGGGCAAGCGTCCGCTTGGACGCCATGCTTGACCTACGAACTCGGAACGTTAGATGAAAGGGCGGCTTTTTTAAAAAGAGCAGTGATCAAATGATGATTAAGGTCAAGAATTTGCAGAACCTGGCAAAGAAAGAAAACTTAGAAGAGAAAATAGCCAAAATCTGTGAGGAAAATGACATCGTCTTTATGGCGTTATTTGGCTCTTTTGTTAGAGGAGATCAAAAAAAGAGAAGTGACATTGATATATTGATAAGATTTGCTGAGACAAAAGAGAAAAGTCTCTTAGATTTAATCCACGCAGAAAGAGAACTAAAGAAATTATTCAAAAGAAAGGTGGATCTTTTAACTGTTGGGAGTATAAGTCCTTACATGAGAGAAGAAGTGCTAAATTCAATGAAGGTTATTTATGAAAAAAGATAAAATATATCTTCAACATATATATGAAGCTGCGGGTTATATAGAAAGCTTCATAGGGTCGATGGAGAGAGATGAGTTTTTTAAGAATAATCTGGTTCAAAGCGCGGTGATAAGGCAACTTGAGATAATTGGAGAAGCGGTGAAGAATTTATCTGGGGTGCTGAGAAGAAAATATAAAGAGATCCCTTGGAGTGATATTGCGGGTCTGCGTGACAAACTCATTCATGGCTATTTTGGAGTAGACCTTGAGTTGGTCTGGAAAATCTCAACCAAGAATATACCAGAACTTAGAAGTCAAATATCTAAAATATTGGTTGAAATAAATAGCGGGGATTAAAATGTCTGAGAATAAATTCAGACTTATTCCAGATAAGGGTTTCAAGCCTCGGGTGGTATCGAGGAGACGTAATGGGTGATAACAAAAAATTCAGAATCCTGGTGATAAATCCCGGCTCCACCTCCACCAAGATAGCGGTGTTTGAGGACGAGGAGCAGGTTTTCTCCCGCAGCATCAATCACAGTAAGTTAGAACTGGAGCCTTTTGCCCGGGTATGGGATCAATACGAGTTCCGAAAAAAACTGATAAAGGAAGCTTTAGAGGATGCTCATATGAAGCCGGAGACGCTTTCTGCAGTGGTGGGAAGGGGAGGGCTTTTCCGTCCGGTGGTAAGCGGGACCTATCAGGTGAACGAGCTGATGATCGAAGATGGGCGCAATGCTTATGGTGGGGAACATCCCTCCAATCTGGGTGCGGTGTTGGCTTTTGGCATCGGCTGGGACTATCATATTCCCTCATTTATCGTAGATCCCCCATCCGTGGATGAATTCCAACCCATGTCCAGATATTCTGGTCTGCCGAAGTTTCCCCGAAAAAGCCTTTTTCACGCCTTAAATGTCAAAGCCACCGCAAGGCTGGCTGCTAAAGCCCTGAGAGAAAGGCTTGACCAGATCAATCTGATCGTTGCCCATCTGGGAGGAGGAATCTCCGTTGCCGCCATTCATAAGGGGAAGGTGATCGATGCCAACAATGCTTTGGATAGCGGACCCTTTACTCCCGGAAGGGCAGGCAGTTTACCCATGTTCGAGTTCGCTGAATGGTGTTTCTCAGGGAAAGCTACGATTGATCAGGTAAAGAAAAGATTGGTGGGTCGCGGAGGACTGGTAGCTTATCTTGACACGAACAGTGCTAAAGACGTGGAGAAGATGATCCAGGAGGGAAACAAAGAAGCTCAGAGAGTTTATGATGCTATGATCTATCAGATTGCTTGCGAGATCGGCAGTCGAGCAGTAGCTTTAAAAGGAAAGGTAGATGCTATAGTTCTAACCGGAGGATTGGCACATTCAGGCTATGTGGTGGATAAACTGAGAGAATGGGTAGGATTTCTCTCTGAAGTTTTGGTCTACGCCGGAGAGGATGAGATGAAGGCTTTAGCTTTAGGAGTTCTCCGGGTGCTCAGGGGAGAGGAGGAAGCTAAAACTTATCCGGAGATAGTTAAGGATGAATAGTGGTAGCCGCCCATCTGGGCGAAGGACTAACGCAGGCTAAATATATCGGAGCTTTAGAAACCTCACCCCCTGAATCCCAATAGTGTTGCGTTAATCGTAGCTGTATGGTTAAACATTCTGATAAGGTAGGTTAAGAGGGGTTAGAAGGTATAGGTAAGGCTTCCTGCTAAACCCTAACCCCCTGTTGTCCCCTTCAGGGTGAACCCTTCAGGGTGAACCCCTTATCAAGGGGGACATAGAGCGTTCCTCCCCTGATAAGGGGAGGTTAGGAGGGGTTATAAGGCGTGATTTTATTTAACGCAACATTATTGCCTGAATCCCTCTCTCCATTTCATGGAGAGGGGGAAACAAAGGGGGAGAGGTAGGAATTGTTGTTAACGTGTTTTATTGAATAAGGAAAAAAATTTGGAAACAGAAAACAATCACCAGCCCATAATAGAAGCTTTGCTTTTCGCCTCGGAGAAGCCTTTGTCTGCCGAGCAAATTCAGGCGGTCATAAAAGACATTACACCTGAGCAGATTGAACAGGCGGTAGGCCACCTGAATGAAAGATACTTATCCGGCGGACATAGCTTCGCCATAAAAAAGGTTGCCAAAGGCTACCGCATGTATACGCTTCCCGATTTCGCTCCCTGGGTAAAAGCTTTGTTTTCACATAACAGAAGGGAAAGGCTTTCCCCACAGGCGCTGGAGGTTCTCTCCATCGTGGCTTATAAACAGCCCATTGTAAAAACAGAGATCGACCGCTTAAGAGGGGTCAACAGCGAGGGACCGCTTTGTACTCTGCTGGATCGCAAGCTCATCACCATCGTGGGGAGAAAGCCTGCCCCGGGAAGACCCCTTCTGTATGGTACCACCCAGGAGTTTTTAACCCACTTTGGCTTAAATGATGTGGATGACCTTCCCAAGATGGAGGAGCTGGAGAGAATCCTTAAAGCAAAAGAGCCTCCTTCCTTTGCTGAAGAAATGTCTGCAGGAGCCATAGGATTTGATAAATTAGCGGAAGAAAAGAAAGAAGAGGGGGAAGAGAAGCCTGTAAAAAAAGAAGAACCTAAAACAGAAATCCCCGTGAACCTCTCTTCAGAAAATTCTCCTCAAGTTTCCCCGGAAGATGAGGCTAAATAAATTCTTAGCCCGTTCGGGCGTCTGCTCCCGACGAGGGGCCGACCTTCTGATTCAATCCGGACAGGTGTGTGTTAATGGAATCCTTGTTCAGAAGTTAGGAGTCCTGATTGACGAAAAGGTCGATGAGGTCACCGTCGATGGCAAGAAGGTCTCCCTTCAGGGAAATCTCATTTATGTCCTGTTAAATAAGCCCAAAGGGTATCTTTCCACAGTCAAGGACAACTTCCGTCGTCCCACAGTTTTGGATCTGGTGGGCAAAGATAAAAAAGTCTTTCCAGTGGGAAGATTAGATCAAAACACGGAAGGGGTCCTTCTTCTGACCAACGATGGAGAGCTAACTTTTCGTTTGACCCACCCCAAATTTCAGATCGAAAAAACCTATATGGTCACTGTCAAGGGAATGATAGATCAAAAGATTTTAAAAAAATTCAAGCAGGGGATAAAACTGGAGGAAGGCGTTGTTGCCCGATGTGAAGGAAAAATCATCAAAAAGGGTGAAGAGAAGTCTGTCTTTGAACTGACACTAAAGGAGGGCAGGAAAAGGGAGATAAAGAGAATGTGTCAGGTGGTGGGCATTTCGGTGATTGATTTGAAACGCAACAAGTTTGCCTACTTAACCACAAAGGGTTTGAAAACTGGACAGTGGAGATACTTGTCAGAAAGAGAGATTATGCGTCTTAAGAAGATGGTGGGGCTTGGGTAGGTCCGAAATGTCCTTTTAGGACTTTCGGACAAAGACAGGATGTTTGTGGTAGCCGCACCCTTTAGGGTTATCAACTTTTTAACGTGACAAATTTTTGGCAATGTTGGGAGAAACAATCTTTTGCAATCCCCCTCAATCCCCCTTTTATAAAGGGGGACAAAGGCAATAGTGTTGCGTTAATCGTAGCTGTATGGTTAAACATTCTGATAAGGTAGGTTAAGAGGGGTTAGAAGGTATAGGTAAGGCTTCCTGCTAAACCCTAACCCCCTGTTGTCCCCTTCAGGGTGAACCCTTCAGGGTGAACCCCTTATCAAGGGGGACATAGAGCGTTCCTCCCCTGATAAGGGGAGGTTAGGAGGGGTTATAAGGCGTGATTTTATTTAACGCAACATTATTGGGACAAAGGGGGATTTACCAAATACTAAGATGTGTTCACTTGTTTAGACAACATATCGGATAGCCCTGCGGGGCATATCCGACCTATAAAGTTCGTAGGGCGGGCACCCCTGCCCGCCGGATTGATGCGGGGCTGGAAGCCCCGTCTACGGAGGAAAGACAAGACAACAATTGTACCGGTAGCCGTACCCTTTAGGGTGCGAGGAAGATACGCAGGCTAAAGCCTGCGGCTACCTTTCTTGTATTCGGATACGCTCTGAACAGCCGAACCTATTTCAACAAAATCATCTTCTTAACCTCAGAGTGGTCTTCTGTCTTTAGTTGGTAAAAATATATTCCGCTGGAGACCTCATATCCTTTCTGATCCTTCCCGTCCCAGGTGACCGAATAAACTCCCGGTGACCGTTCTTCATCCAAAAGCGTTCTCACCAGTTGCCCCCGGATGTTATAGATTTTAAAACTAATGTGAACAAGGGATGTTCCACCCTTTATCCTGAACTCTATTTTGGTCTCCGGATTGAAAGGGTTGGGATAGTTCTGAGCAAGGTGTATGGTCTTTGGCAGACTGGCAAACTCTTCCTCCCAGTCGATGATGTCTGAACTTCCTCTCAGCCAGTTTAATACTCTCTCCATCACAATATGCGGCTTGCTAAGAATCTTTCCCTGGTGCTCATCTTTGTCTTGGTTTATTGCCTCGAATCCAAATCCAAACACCACCACTTTGAAGAAGTCGTTTTGAAATTTGGTGGCGGCAAACGAGTCCGTAGCAGGGACAAACCAGTTGTGGCCGTGGATCAAAACTGGATTAGCCTCGGAATCAGGAACCAAAATATCTTTGGAGGTCTGATTTTGAGCTCCCGGAGAGCCCAGCGGAAAAATATACGTACCGTCCCCTATCTCATCCCCCTCCTGTTCTGCTATCAGATACTCGCCGAAATATCCACCGTATCCTACGTGCAGATAGTTATTCAAAAACAGCGTGTCCCAAGGATCTGAGGAGCCGGAGAGAACCTCCACCGCATCCTGACTGGTCAAAAACAGCTTGCCGCCGTTATCCAGAAAGCTCATCAAGCTCTCCACTTGAGCTTGGGTGAACATAGAGGTTCTATGGTCTCCGGTATACCAGATCAGGTATTCGTATTGGTTGAACGAGAAATCCGGGTCCCCTTTGCTGTGGGCTTCCCAGATGTCATAGATTTGCCTTATAGAGTCCAGGGCGTCGGTATAGTAGCTTTGGTAATCGCCTGCATCGTCCACCAGAAGGATCTCCGTTGGACCAACAGCTCTCTCTTTTATCAGATCAATGCAATAGCTTCCTCCATCCCCGCATATATGAAGGGTAAAATTGACTCTTTTGGTGGGAAAATCTGAGGCGACGGTGAACTCTATTGGATCACCAAAATTATCCACAGTGTCCCCCGAGCTGATGTCTCCCAAATTTACCGAATCGACGGAGAAATAAATCCCCTCAGTATCCGTAGAGGCGATCACCCAAGCATTGATAAAATCCGCCCAGGTGTTGGAAAGAGCAAAATAAAGTTTTACCGTCTCATCCGGTTCAGGTCTTCCATCTCCATCACCTCCGGTGGAATCATTGAAAAAGAATTCTTCTATTGCCAAATTAGGTCGGGACCAGGTTACATCTATGTTAGCATACATAGCTGAATCTGAATCGGAGATATTCCACACTGCCACCTGAGTGGAATTATCATAGTAATCCCGTGAGCTGGGGGTGGTGGTATCATCGAAAGCTCTCCTGTCTTGGTATCCTGGGAAGGGATCGCCCCCATCCCCATCATTCAGGCCAAATCCATAACATCCCTCTAACTGAAACCTCCCATCTGCCTGTTCCAAAGCTACCTTATAGTGCACAGAAGCTGGGTCTCCCGGACACCA
>JAGMFA010000041.1 GCA_023127875.1 Candidatus Zixiibacteriota bacterium | reverse complement strand
AGGTTAGGAGGGGTTATAAGGCGTGATTTTATTTAACGCAACATTATTGCTGTGTGGTGGGATGACGGAGACCCCTCTGGGACAACATCCCACGAAGAGCAAAAGTACTCATTTTTTTGTTGATTTTCACATGAAGTTTCGTATATTACTGAAGCCTTCGGGGTGAGGTGAAATTCCTCGATCGGTGGTGAAAGCCCACGCGTCCATATGGGCTGAACTGGTGAGATTCCAGTGCCGACGGTAAAAGTCCGGAAGAAAGAAGGTAATAGAATTTTAGTTGATATTTGTATATCGACAATGCTATATATCTCACCCCGGAGTAAAATCTGGGGATTTTTTTATAACCTCTTCCCCTAATATCCCCCTCTTTATTTCATGGAGAGGGGTTCACCCTGAAGGGGACTAAAGGGGTGAGGTAGAATAGAAGTTTTAGAAATGAAAGACGAAAAATTCATGCGCCTGGCGCTTCAGTTAGCAGAGAAAGGCAAAGGGAGAACCTCTCCAAATCCCATGGTGGGCGCCGTGGTGGTGAAGAAGGACAGGATTCTCGCCAAAGGTTATCACCAAAAGTTCGGTGGACCCCACGCTGAGGCAACTGCTCTTAAAACCTGTGGTAATCAAGCCAGAGGAGCCACGTTGTATACCACCCTTGAACCTTGCTGTCACTTCGGTAAGACCCCGCCCTGCACAGATCTGATCATCCAGAGTGGAATAAAGAGGGTGGTCTGTGCAACAATTGACCCCAATCCCCAGGTGAATGGAAAGGGTATGCGAAGGTTGAAAAAAGAGAGGATCAAGGTTAGCCTGGGAATTTTGCAGAAGGAGGCTAGAAAATTAAATGAAGTCTATTTTAAGTATATCACTACCAAGCTTCCTTTTATTGTTCTGAAGGTGGCGCAGACTTTGGATGGAAGAATCATTCGCCAAACCAAATCGTCTGAAGTTAAACGAGTAGGGATATTCTCAGAGCTTATCCAATCCAAAAAGCTGTGGGTGGATGCCATTTTGTGTGATGCAAACACCACTGAAACTGATTACCTTAAGACATTCCTCAAATCAGATGATTCTGCTAAATCTAAGATGATTGTTGCCGGCAACTGGCGTGAGATAAGAAGCAAACTCAAAAAATTTGGTAAAGATTCTCACAAAAACGTTATCGTGGTCCCCAGAAATCTTGAGACAGTGGAAAGAAAAAAACAGAAGGAATTCAAAATCTGGAAAATAAAAAAGAGAAGAGACGGGGAATTCGATCTTGTGTCACTTTTGAAAAAAGCCGGAGATGAAGGTATCACCAGTCTTTTGGTAGAAGGAGGAACCCAGATAGCGGGCACATTTCTTAGACAAAAACTGGTTGACAAAATCTGGTATTTTATCTCCCCGAATATATCAGGCAAGGGGGTAGAGCCTTTCGGCGATCTGGGAATAAGAAAGATGTCTGATTCTATAATTTTGAAAGATGGTGAATACAAACAATTCAAAGATGGTTTGTTAGTGGTTGGATATCCTGCTGACGACAGAAGGGGTAAATTTGCAGTTGACAGTAGCCAGTTTTCAGTTAGCAGTGGGCAGCTAACTGTAAACTGAAGACTGCAAACTGTCCTTTAATAGGTTATCATGTTCACAGGCATAATAGAAGAAATTGGGAAAATAGAGCAGACATCTTTAAGCGGTGCTAACCTGCGATTGAAAGTAAAAGCTCTCAAGATCTTGTCTGATTTGAAGGTGGGTGACAGCGTAAACATAAATGGCGCTTGCCAGACTGTGATTGAGGTAAAAGACAACCACTTCTCAATTGAAGCAGTAGAGGAGACACTGAAACGAACCAACCTGGGTCAGCTCAAAACCGGAGATTCTGTGAATCTGGAAAGAGCTCTGCGATCTTCTGACCGTTTAGGGGGACATTTGGTTTCCGGTCATGTTGATTTCGTGGGAAGAATAAGATCGATCAATCAAAGGGATCAAAGTTACATATATGAGTTTGATCTCCCTGAAGAGTATCAAAGTCATTTTGTAGAGAAGGGATCGGTGGCAGTTGATGGAATAAGCCTTACAGTTGTCCAGGTTTTGAAAGATTCGTTCGGCGTCTCGGTTATTCCATTCACCATGAAAGAGACAACCCTTGGAAAGAAAAAGATAGGTGATGCAGTTAACATAGAGACAGATTTGATCGGGAAATATGTGGAAAGAATTCTAACTCTCAAAAAAGATAGATTCCAGATCACGGAGGAGTGGCTAAAGGAGAAGGGATGGTAATATGCATCCGAGTGATTTACGAAATGATATCTTTTACGACAAATGCAAAAACTTTGTGATAGGAGCCTTTGAGTTGCTGAAGAGTTACCTTGAAAAGGGTGAATCGATTCCGCATGACATCGTTCAAGATATTTCAATAAAAAACGACTCACAGTGGGTGTATAGAAATCGATTCGTGCCACTCTTATGGCACTTTATTTATCGGCATGCGAAGGAACTTGAGCAGCTTCAAGAATTATTGAATTTGAAAAAATACATGGCTGAAGAACCCCTTATCAGTAAGCATCTAAATCATTTGGTTGGACCTACTCACGAGAAAAGTCTTGTGAACGCTGACCGAATTTTGGATCCTTTGCTTTATCAATCATTTGATGAAAATAAACCCTTTCAGTTTAACGCTGATCTTTTCGATGGCATCTATACAAAGGTAGAAGACTTCTTCTATTCTGAGAAGATTAAATTCATTGTCTCTGCCCCACTTCAAAACTTTCAGTGCGAGTTGGAGAAAATAAACTTAGCAGACGATTTGAAAATCGTACGCATGACAACCAAAGAACGGGAAGACCTTTGGAGAAGCAGTAAATATAGTGGCTGGTTGCCTGATAACCTGCTTCCTTTCTTCAAGCACAGTATCCTGCAGAATTTTGAAAAACCAAAATTTCTAGAGAAAGCCCCCAAAGAGGTTAGCGAAAACGAAGCTGAGAAAAATCCTCACGAGATAGCAAGAGCTGAATTTAATAAGGTGGTTACTGCGTTGCGGTTGTTCAGACTTGGGATTGTAGGTTTTAGTACGGTAATAACAATCCCTATAACTTGGCTTCCGATAGGTGGAGGATCTTCAAGCCGTCGAGGCGAGCATCTTCAATGTAGTAAATATATATTGACAGAAATAGAAGCCAAAGAATTTGAGGTATTCTTTAAGAAACTTTTCGGAGACAAATCAGTTTCGAATATTCCATCCTTCATAAATTTGGTTCTTGATAGATTCAATTATGCCTATGACAGGAAAAGACCAGAAGATAAGCTAATTGATTACATGATAGCTTTTGAGACCCTATATCTCGAAGGTGATAACCTGGGGGAATATGGCTACAGAATAGCAATGCGGGTTGCCTCATTGCTCGGAAAGACTCTTGATGAGCGAAAGCAGATTTTTTCGGAAATCAAGAAGGCATACCACTTAAGAAGCAAGATTGTACATGGGTCGAAGAAAATTGGCGATAAAAATTCGATCTCTGTCCAAGAAGTTTCAAAAATTGAGCAACATCTGAGACGTTCGATTCAAGAGTTTGTGAAGCTAATTAGCAATAAGAGTCACAACGAAATTATTGAGTCGTTAGAGAAAGCCCTTTTTTCTTAAGTTCGAGAGTGTGGAAAGAAGAATAGAATGTAGGGACAGCCCTTGTGGCTGTCCTCCTTGAAAGTTAGGACAGGGACAAGCCCTGTCCCTACGAGGAAGTTCGTGAGTGAAGGAAAAAGGAGAAGTAACAATGTCAGAGTTAAATACCATAGAAGAGGCGATTGCAGATATAAAGCAGGGCAAGACAATCACAGTTGTTGCGGGGTACCCTTACCCCGCAACATTTCAGGTTCGGGGTGAGGGTTCATCCTGAAGGGATTCACCCTGAAGGGCACCCCGAACCAACGGCGAAAAAAGGAGAAGTAATTATGTCAGAATTAAACACCATCGAAGAGGCGATTGAGGATATAAAAAAGGGCAAGATTATCATCGTGGTGGATGATGCGGATCGGGAAAACGAGGGGGACATGATTTTTGCGGCAGAGAAGGTAACCCCGGAGGCGATCAATTTTATCTCAAAGTTTGCCCGGGGATTGGTCTGCGTCCCCATGATCGGAGAGCGGATCGACCAGTTAGAACTTACCCCCATGGTGAAGGTCAACACCGCCAAGTTGGGCACCCGCTTCACCGTTTCGGTGGATGCAGTATACAACACCACCACCGGCATCTCAGCCCATGACAGAGCTCAGACCATAAGAACCTTGATCGAGCCAAATACCAAGCCGGAGGAGTTGGCCAGACCAGGTCACATTTTTCCTATCCAGGCTCAGGATGGTGGGGTATTAAGTCGAGCCGGACACACCGAGGCTACAGTGGATCTGGCACGGCTGGCAGGACTTTATCCGGCTGGGGTTCTGTGTGAGATCATGGATGAAGACGGGCATATGGCTCGTCTGCCCAAGCTTTTGGAGATGGCAAAAAGATTTGATTTAAAAGTAATCACCGTAAAAGATCTGATCGAATATAGGAGAAAGAAAGAGAAACTGGTAAAAAGAATCGTAAGCGTTGATTTCCCCACCAAATACGGGCATTTTAAGCTTCATCTTTACAAAAGCGTGATAGATGAACATCATCATTTAGCCTTAGAGAAGGGGGAGGTGAAAGGCAAAGAGAACGTGCTGGTTCGGGTGCATTCGCAGTGCCTGACCGGGGACGTCTTCGGTTCGGCTCGATGCGATTGCGGCGATCAGCTCAGCCACGCTTTGACCATGATCGAGAAGGAAGGTCTGGGAATGTTCTTATACATGCGACAGGAGGGAAGAGGGATCGGGTTATCCAACAAGATAAGGGCTTATCAGCTTCAGGACTGCGGGCTGGACACGGTGCAGGCAAACAAAGAACTGGGCTTTGATCCGGATCTACGCGACTATGGCATCGGTGCCCAGATTCTGGTGGATCTGGGTCTGTCCACTATTCGGCTCATAACTAATAATCCTAAAAAGATCATCGGGATTGAGGGCTACGGACTTACGGTCACGGAAAGAATTCCCACCGAAATTCCCCCCACCCCGGAGAATATCAAATATTTGGAGACAAAGAGGGACAAGCTGGGGCATCTTTTGAAAATAAAGGAAAACGGTTCGTCGCAGATTGTGGGTTTCAATGAGAAGACAAAGAAAAAATCTGGGTAAATCACAAAGCTTTTTGGAAAAAATTTTTAAAAAAGATCAAGCAGACTCCCAACAGATTAAACAGATTAAAGAATACCATCTGTTTAATCTTTCCATCTGTTGGGAGATCATTTCAGTCTTTGAGAAAATCCTTAGAAAGGAGTCTTTATGCCTAAAGAAATAAAAGGTATGCTGGATGCCAAAGGAAAGAGCTTTGGAATCACTGTCAGCCGCTTCAACGAGTTTGTCACTCAGAAGCTTTTAGATGGAGCCTTAGATTGTTTGAGGCGACATGGTGCTGAGGAAGAGAAGATTACCATAGTTTGGGTGCCGGGTTCCTTTGAGATTCCTTATGCCGCACATAGAATGACAAAAAGCAAAAAGTTCGATGCGGTTATCTGTTTGGGGACGGTTATCAGAGGTCAAACCCCCCATTTCGACTATATTGCCAGTGAGGTGGCTAAAGGTGTTGCCAGAATATCACTGGAGACGGGCGTGCCCACCATCTTTGGAGTGATCACCGCTGATACTTTGGAGCAAGCTATCGAACGGGCTGGCACTAAAGCAGGTAATAAAGGCTGGGATGCAGCGCTCTCTGCCATAGAGATGACCAGGTTGTTTGAACAGATTTGAGAAAGTTGTCGGAATGGAACGGTAGCCACACCCTTCAGGGTGCGAGGATACAAGCGCCCCGCCAGAGGCGGGGCGGCTACCGAACATGCAAGAGAAAAGGGTAACCGCACCCTTATGTCATCAACTATTTGATTTGACAAATTAACTTAGGAGTGCGGAAGCGAAGCTTCCGCTGCGCAAGCAAGCTTGCGCACTCCTTTCAGTCTCCTTTTTTGATGTTTTAACTTTAAACCTTGAACTTTAAACTTTTTATTATGTCCGCCAGAAGAAAAGCTCGTGAACTAACTTTGAAGGCTCTGTATGCTTATGGCATAGCTGGGACGGACCCAGAGCAGATAGTAGATGACATTATCTCTCCCAGTCTGATCAAGACAGAGGCGAAAGAATTCTCCCGGAGCCTTTTTTTCAAAGTCATTCAGAATATCAAAGAGATCGACACACTGATAAAAGACCATGTCAAGTCGTGGGATTTCTCCAGAATCGCCTCGATCGAAAAGAACTTACTGCGAATGGGGATCTGCGAATTTTTGTTCTTTGACGACATCCCCTCCACCATAAGCATAGATGAGGCAATAGAGCTGGCGAAAAAATATGCGGACAAGGACTCCAAAAATTTTGTCAACGCTGTTTTGGATTCTGTCCTCAAAGGGTTGGAACAAAAAGAACAAAGGCGAAAATGACCTTCCTTTTCCCATCCATTTCCAGATTTTTTGTTGACAATTCATAAAAATCGGGTATATTTTCCGATTCAAAAGAGAAGCACGCACAGAGCTTCCACTTCCAACGCATGCACTCTGGCGGTTCGTATGTTTCAAGGAGGAGAAAGGTGACTGAACGATTGAGAAGATGGTATCACAATCAGGATAAACTTTCCTTGTATCTTTCTGTATTTGTTTTCCTGGCAAGTTTTGTAGCCTATTTGAAGACCATGGCTCCCACCGCCTCCTTCTGGGACTGCGGAGAGTTCATTGCTTGCTCTTATATACTTGGAGTTCCCCATCCACCGGGCACGCCTCTTTTTATCCTCATTGGACGACTGTTTTCCATTATACCCCTGTATGGTGAGATAGCGGCCAGAGTGAATTTCATCTCAGTGCTCAGCTCTGCCCTTGCCGTGTGGCTGTGTTACATTTTGCTGGTTAAATTGGTGAGCTACTGGGAGAAAGCTGAACCGACCCTTTGGATGAGAGTGGGCAAGTATGTGGGTGCGGTGGCGGGCAGTTTGTTTTTGGCTTTCTCCAACACCTTCTGGTCCAACGCGGTGGAAGCGGAGGTTTATGGAGTCTCTATGTTCTTGATGCTTCTCATCCTTTATCTGGGTCTGGTTTGGATGGACCAGAGGAAAACTCCTAAAGGAACCAAGCTTTTGATTTTGATCAGCTATCTCGGGTTTTTGTCTCTGGGAATTCACATGACCATATTCATCATAATGCCCGCTATTTTTCTTTTGGTTATCTTAGTAGACAGGGAAAGACTTTTAGACTGGCGTTTCTGGATAACCGGCATGGTATTGATGTTGGTGATGCACAGCGTGAATCCGTTTCTTTTGGGCATGGGTATCTGGTTTGTTCTCTCTCTTCTGCTGATGGGCGTGTCAAGCCAAAAGAGGTTATGGGCACTCGCCTGTTCTATAATCTTTGTAGCCATGATCGCCTATACGGTTCAACTTTTCATTCCCATCCGATCCGCCCTGGATCCGGCTATTGACGAGAATGACCCGGACGACTGGCCCAGCTTCAAAGCCTTCTTGGAGCGCAAACAATACGGAGCCGAGAGCATGATAGGTCGGATGTTTTACCGCAGAGGCACCTGGGCAAGCCAATTCGGAGCCAAGGAAAGGATGGGATTCTGGGGGTTTTTCCGGGAACAATATATGAACAAAAACCTTTGGTTCATTCCAATATTCCTGGGACTCTTGGGCATCTGGGAGCAGATCAGAAGAAGAAACAGAGAGGGGGTAGTGCTCCTTTTTCTTCTGTTGGCTTGCACCGTGGGTTTGGTTTTGTATATGAACTTTGCGGATGGAACCAAACCGGATAAGCTCACCGGTGAGATCATACACATCGAGGTCAGGAACCGGGATTATTTCTTCCTTCCCGGGTTTATGTTCTTCGCCCTGAGTATGGGCCTGGGTATCTCTGGTCTGCTGGCCAGTTTGGGCAGTTGGCTTGAAAAGATCAGACCTACCTTAGCCAAGCCTTTGGTAGGTGGCTTATCCCTAATCATACTTGCACTTCCCATAATGCCGCTTCATCGTGGCTTTACTTCTCACAACAACCGGAGCAACAATTATCTTCCCTACGATTACGCTTATAATCTTCTTAATTCCTGTGACAAGGATGCTATACTCTTCACCAATGGAGATAACGACACCTTCCCCTTATGGTTTCTGCAGAATGTGGAAAAGATCAGGCTGGACGTTAGGGTAGTGAATCTCAGCCTGATCAATACTAAGTGGTATATAAAGCAGATGAAGCATCAATGGGGGGTACCTATTAGCTTCACCGATAAAGAGATAGATCGAATGGGATATGCCCGCACCGAGGATGGCAAGGTTTTGAGACCTCAGGATCAGATGATCGACAATATACTGGAAGCCAACAAGTGGAAATATCCTGTCTATTTTGCAGTCACGGTGGCCGGCGAAAACAGAATATATAAAGGGAATCCCATCGATGATCATCTGAGAATGGAGGGGATGGCATATCGAGTGGTCAAAGAGACCGGGAGGCTGATGGTGGAACCTGATATCATGAGAGACAAGCTCTTCAACGTCTTCCGATTCAGAGGGGTGGGCGATCCATCCGTGCACAAAGATAATAACGACTACCGACTTTTAGCCAACTATACCTCATGTTTTCTGGGGCTGGCGGACACCTTGAGAAGGGCTAAACAATACCAGGAAGCCATCGGAGTGGCAAAAAGAGTGTCGGAGCTTCTGCCTTACGACTGGCGCCCTTATGCCTATATTCTCCAGCTTTATGCTGAATCGGAACAGCCAGAGGATTCGGTTCAGAAGGTGCTCAAGCGAGCAGAAGAGGTGGTGCAAGAATCAAAGGCTTTAGTTGAACAGCAGTTTATTGAGAGATTATACTTCAATCTGGGTTATACCTACAAACAACGTGGGGAAACTCAAAAGGCAATAGATTCCATGAATAAGATACTTTCCATGAACAAAACCTTTAAGCCAGCCCTGGAAGCTTTGGTCGGCATTTACTATGCCGAAAAAGATAAAGAGAGCCTCACCAAACTTTTGGAGACCTGGGTGGAGAACAATCCGGAGGATGCTCAAACCGTGACCATGTTGAATCAGGTCAAATCGCCTGATTTTAAGTTTATGGAAAGGCCTCAATAACCCACAAGAATCGTCCACTGTCGACCGTCCGCGGTCGGCCGCAAAACCATTCACTAAAGTATTCGGCGGACGGTGGACTGCGGACGGCGGTCGGAACTTAGATTGAACATACTGGCGCTAAACTGGGAAGATCTCTCCAATCCGCAAGCTGGGGGAGCAGAAGTTCACCTCCAAGAGATACTAAAAAGAATCGCCCAGAAAGGCCACGAGGTCACTCTCCTGTGTAGTGGATTTCCCGGATGTAAACCAACGGAAAAGATCGATGGAATAAGAATCATAAGAAGAGGCTCCCGCTTCAATTTCAATTTCGTGGCTCCGTTTGCGCTCAGGTCACTTCTACGGGAAGAGAATTGGGACATAATAATAGAGGACATAAATAAGATCCCCTTCTTTTCCCCCCTTTATCACCGGACTCCCCTTCTGGTGGTTATTCCCCATCTTTTTGCAGATTCGGTCTTCAAGGAGATAAACTTCGTTCTGGGGACATATATCTATCTGTCCGAAAAGCCCATTTCCTGGCTTTATCGGGGTTTCAAATCTATGGTGATCTCTCAAAGCACCAAGGAGGATCTGGTTGGGCGAGGTCTTCCCTCAGATGATATCCATGTGATCCATTGCGGAATTGATCATACTCTTTACCATCCAGATCCGTCTGTTCAAAAAGATCCAGTGCCCACCGTGATTTACCTGGGAAGGTTGAAAAAATACAAAAGCATTGATCATCTGTTGAACGCTTTCTCCTTAACCTTAAAAAAAATCCCAGAGGCTAAATTGGTGGTGGTGGGAGAAGGTGATTTTAAAGATAATCTGATAAATTTGGCGAATGGGCTAAATATAAAAGACAAGGTTGAATTCACCGGCTTTGTGGACCAGCACGAGAAGGTAAAGAGATTGCAAAAAGCTTGGGTGGCGGTTTGTCCCTCCCTGAAGGAGGGATGGGGTTTGACCAATATTGAGGCAAATGCCTGTGGCACCCCGGTTATAGCCAGCAATGTCCCCGGCTTGAAAGATTCAGTGATGCATGGAAAAACCGGACTTCTGTTTGAATACGGGGACGTGCAAAAACTCTCTGATTATCTGATAAGAATTTTATCCGATGCAGATTATAGGGAAAAGTTAAGCCAGGGAGGGCTATCTTGGGCAAAAAGATTCAACTGGGATGAAACCGCCACAAAAACTTTGGAGTTGATGGAAAGTATCATAAAAGAAGGGTCAAGGGGCAAGATGAAAAAAACCGTCCACAGTCGATAGTCCACAGACCGAAAACCGTGGACGGTGGACCGTGGACTGTGGACGTTGTGACAAATCCATGAAAAAGAAATTTATCATAGGGCTGTTAGTCAGTCTAGTATTTTTGTACCTGGCTTTTCGCAAGGTGGATTACTCCCAGCTATGGTCTGCTTTGAAGGGAGCCAACTACTGGTATATTTTCCCCAATATGGTCTTAGTCATCCTGAGCATGTGGATGCGGGCATTCCGCTGGAGATTCATGATTGACCCGATCAAGAAGGTTAATCTGGGACGGCTTTTCTCCTCGGTCATGATCGGCTTTATGGCTAACAATGTGTTGCCCGCCAGATTGGGGGAGTTCGTTCGAGCGTATTCTCTGGGAAAGACGGAGAATATTTCCAAGAGTGCCACCTTTGCCACCATAGTGATTGAGAGGATCTTCGACGGGTTCTCCTTACTCCTCATTCTGTGGTTGTCTTTACTTATGTACCCGGAATTGCCAAATTGGGTCAAGAAAGCAGGCAATCTATTTTTGTTAATGAATCTTGTTATCTTTGCCTTTTTAGTCCTTATTGAGGTAAAAAGGGAACTCACCCTGAAATTCTTCAACTTTGTTTTTCGCCTTCTGCCGGCGAGTCTTTCTTCCAAGGCGGGAGAGATACTGGAAAAGTTCATCGGTGGTTTGAAGGTGTTCAGAGATATTCCGAGTTTGATCTGGATTTTAGCCTGGTCTATCTTTATCTGGGTGGTGGTGGGGATCAGCAATTATTTCATATTCTTAGCTTTTGATCTTCATCCCCCCATTCAAGCTTCTTTCATCCTGTTGGGGGTCGTTTCTCTGGCAGTGATGCTACCCTCCTCCCCGGGATTTGTGGGGACATTCCACGCCGCCTGCGTGGCATCCTTCCTCATACTTAACCTTAACGAGAGTGTCTCCAGACCATTTTCCATAATTCTTCATGCCAGTCAATATATCCCAGTGACTTTGCTCGGTCTTTATTACCTCAAGAAGGAACACCTCTCTTTGAAAACCATAGAGTCCGATTCTATGCGGAAAGAGTAAAAAGGGAACTTATTCTTAAAAAAGATAAGTATCTCAAAAAGAAAGCAATTGGAAAAAAAGCTGGAGTGTCGTCTTTCGGGGACTGTTGAAAAAGTGTCTCACAAGCTTTCCCAGATGAGCCGACGCCCACCCGTACGGGTGCCCTCCCATTTAGGGATCTCCGTAATCGGCGAGAAGAGATAATCGGAAGGATCCCCCGCCGTTAGGGGGATAGCTGTCTTCCTTAGAGTTAGGAGAAGAATTCATCCCGAAGGACAAACCATGTCCCGATCTCATGGATCACATTTGAGTCTCATTTGAGTCAACTGACCTGCGGACATAAAATTATTTGCAAAATTTCAACACAGCCAACTGATCCCCAATCCTCAGTTAAGAAAATTATGGCAGAGGAAGAAACGGTTTTTACTGGTTTCTCGAGTGGAAGGGGTGAGAATTTATACTCAATGGAAGTAAAGAATCGCTACAATTAACTTGGAGGCACTTTGTAAGATATAGGGTCTACCTCTTGGGTGTACTTCTCTTAGATTGACATCAACGGAGACCCGTCTGGGAAAGATTTTGTCATTTTTATCTTGCATTTTAGAAAACTATGTGGTATCATAACATCGCCTCCTGAAATTCACCCGATGCGTATGCACTCATACGAGTGGGTGAAAAATCTCGTTTTTTTTGCTAATTTTAACAAAAGCTGGCATGCCTTAAAAACATTGCCATCTCAGGAGGTATTTTATCATAAACTTGCCCCTTCTGCAAGCTTTTATTTGAGGATTGGGGTGCTTATTTTTCCCTTGACAAATAAGAATTGATCTTCTTACATTCATGGGAGTTTTGGATATTTGAGTTGGATTGGATCCTAAGACTGGGAAGGAAATTTCCAGTGACCCACGCTGATATCTATAAAAAATCTTTTGATTTAGCTTATTCCTATCTTTCAAAAAGCCCTCTTTATTGTTCCTGGCAGGTGACCTATCGGTGTAACTTCCGTTGCTCCTTTTGTGGATACTGGAAGATGAAAACCAAAAAGGAGGAGGAGCTATCCGTCTCTGATTTCGCCTTTGGCGCAAGGAAGCTAAGAAAGATCGGTCCCTTGTTTATCTCCCTGGCGGGCGGAGAACCTCTGATCAGAAAAGATTTGCCCGAAATAGTTAATGCCGTCTCCTCTTATCATTTTCCCTTTATAACCACCAATGGCTGGCTTGCCACACCGGATGTAGCCAAAAGACTTTTTCAATCCGGACTGTTGGGGGCGGTGGTCTCGTTGGATTTTGCCGATGAGAAAAAACATGATGAAAATCGGGGAAAGGAGGAAGCTTTCAAAAGGGCGGTTGCCGCGGTAAAATATTTCGTGGAGGCAAAAACCAGTAAGTTCCAAAGGGTTGATATAACTGCTGTGCTCCTCAAAGAAAACATAGATGAGATGGAGAAGCTCATAATTTTTGCAAAAAAGCTGGGGGCGGAATTTACCCTTCAGCCGTATGCCAACATAAAAACAGATGGCCATGACGATATCGGGATATCCGATCATACAATCACCCAGGAGGTTTCTGATTACCTTTTGAAGCTAAAGAGAAAATATCCCCACTTCAAATCCAGCCAAGAGTATCTAAGAAGGTATGATGATTTTTTCCAGGGAGGCATCGATGGTTGTCAGGCAGGGAGGCTATTTTTCAACATCGATCAGAAAGGGAATATCGCTAAGTGCGTGGAGGATATGCAAAATCCGGTGGGAAACATCAGGACCATCGGAATTGAAGAGTTGAGGAATGCACTCTCACAAAAACAAAGGGAGAACCGGTGCAAAGCTTGCTGGTATGGCTGTAGGGGAGAGGTGGAATGCTCCTACACCTTAAATGGAGTAAAAAACACTTTAGCCAGAATCATCTCAAGAGACGGGCACAGGAATGGATCTGAGCTTTGATAAAAAACATATAATCAAAGGCTTCCGGCTGTTTGTCCTTTTAAGTCTTTTAGGCTTTGCCACAATATTTTTTTTCACCACCACCGGGGAAAGTCTCAAAGTTTTGCAGTCGTTTAAAGCCGAGTTCTTGCTTTTGGCGCTGTTTTTGGTTCTAATGGATTTCTTTCTGGGCGGTCTGCGCATTTATGTGTTCTTCACCAAAGAGATTTTGAAAAGGGTTAGTCTGTTTGATTGCATCAAAGCCAATTTAGCTAATATCTTTGTTGCCGCCGTAACTCCCTCCAATACTGGAGGTGGCCCCGCACAACTATACATCCTCAATCGGCGGGGGGTTCCGCTTTCCGGCGCCATATCGGTCAGCCTGATTAATTTTTTCTCCTCGATGTTCTTCTTCTTTTTGGGCTTCCTGGCAGTTTTCTTCTTCACCGATGGAGGGATTTTCCCCAGAGGTCTGGCCTATCTGATTCGATACAGCTTCCTGGTATTTTCATTAGTCTCTGTAATGGGAGTATTCCTGCTGATAAAGCCCGAATCCCTCAGCTTTTTATTTAAGATCATTTCTAAGATCACGGGGATGATCTGGAAAAAGGACAAAGAGAAGCAAAAGAGGATATCGGAGAAGTTTAAGGATCAGGTAGTTCAACTTCGGTTCTATCTGCAACATTTCTTTCATAAGGAAAGACTAATCCTGCTTGTCAGCTTCCTTTTGACCAT
>JAGMFA010000040.1 GCA_023127875.1 Candidatus Zixiibacteriota bacterium | reverse complement strand
GGATTCCAAGCCCCCGATCCCATGGTCATTTGACTCAACTGAGATCCTGCGGACTTTTAGTCGGGGGTAGTTGACTTAAGAATGAGCCAAAAAATGCCACCCCTGAAGGTGACATTAACAGACGATTTAAAGCTTATGCTTGGGTGGGTATTTTTATCTTGAGCTGTTTAATCTTAAATCTCAAAGAGGATTCCGGGATACGCAATGAGGCAGCCGCAGCTTTCTTCACCCAATTGCTCTCAATCAATGCCTTCAGGATAAACTGTCTTTCCCAAGTCGCCACCCTTTCATACAAAGAGAGGTCGGAGAAGCTTTGATCTTCTTTCATTCCAAACTTTTCAGTGAGCATATCTGCCGCCACCACCGACTCGCCGTCTTTTATTGCCACCAACCTTTTTACCTCATTCTCCAGCTCTCTTATATTTCCAGGCCAGTCGTAATTGGCCAGAAGCTCCATGATAGCCGGAGAAGGTTGAGATAGTTTGCTTCCTCCGTTGGCGGTATGAATTTTTATGAAGTGATTTACCAAAAGAGAGATATCTTCTTTGCGATCTCTTAAAGGGGGCAATTGGACATGTATGGTATTTAAGCGGAAGAATAAGTCCTTGCGGAAAAGCCCTTTCTCTATTTGTTCCTTTATGTTCAGGCTGGTGGCAGAGATGACCCGAATGTCAACCTTTTTAGGTCTGGTCTCTCCCAGCCGGGTGAGTTCCTTTTCCTCCAGAACCCTCAGAAGCTTGATTTGAGTGGCAGGATTGATCTCGGCTATCTCGTCTAAATACAAAGTTCCCCCATCCGCCTCTTCTATAAGTCCCTTCTTATCCTGCGAGGCTCCGGTATATGCACCTTTCTTGTGACCAAAAAGCTCATTTTCCAACAAAGTCTCAGGATAAGCGGCACAGTTTACCACCACGAAATTCTTATTCTTTCGATTGCTGTTATAATGAATAGCCTTGGCTATCTGATCCTTCCCGGTTCCAGTCTCCCCTTCCAGAAGTATAGAGAGGTTGGTATCCTTCACCTGAGAAAGCTTCCACAATATCTCCAGCAACTGGCTGTTCTGGGTGATGATATTGGAGAATGCACTCTTTTCTTTCAACTGTTGTTTTAATCTTAAATTTTCCTCCCCTAATTTTTTGTTTTCTATCTCAGCCAGTTTGAGAGCTATTATGTCCGCAAAAGCGACAGTTAAATTAAGTTCATCCCTTCGGAACGGCTTGGTGAAAGGACCATTTTTCTTCCGGTCCAGATACAACACTCCCTTAAGTTCTTCACCTATTTTTAATGGAACAAGAAGTAGACTCAATACTTCTTGTTTGTTTCCAGAAAAGAGATTGGTTTTACCTGAAGTGGAATAGACTGGTTTGCTCAATGAGGTAAGTTCTCCGTTCAGACGGTATAAGGTGGAGCGTATCTGCTCTATCTCCTCTGATGAGAGATTGAAGCTAAAGTTAGGAGAGAGGGTCTGGTCTTCACCATTTTTGAGGAGAATAAAACCCCGATCTGCCTGAAGCTTCTTTGCCAGAAGGTTTAGGTTTTGACAGATTTCCTCCTCCTGATTTGCCGGGCGCTCCGCCGAGACCTGGTTGGATTCAATTTCAGAGAGAAATCGTCTGAAAATATTGTATCGATTGTCAAAGGAGATGCTTTTTTCTGCCACCACCTTTTCCACCTTTAAGCGGAACTTCGAAATCTCAAGCCGTTTTTCTTCTTCAACCGGCGATTTCTCTGCTTTAAATTCCCCTAAAAGAGCCTCGGCTTCATTCAGGCTATCGATACTGTTATCGTAATCCTGAATTTCAAAAAGCGCCAAAGCTTCACCAAACTGAACTGAACCCATATAATAAGCAAATCCGGTAGACTTTTCGGAGAAAAGCTCACCGAATAGATGCTTGGCCTTACTTAAATACTCCAGTCTCTCTTTGGGATCAAATACTGTCTCCTCCCCGGCACAAAGATAAGTTTTGGCTAACTCAAATTTGCATCCGATCTTCTCCAGACAAGTCATACTTAGCTTGAAATTCTCTTTAGCCAGCTTTTTATTATTTTTCTGCGCAAGGATTTGTCCCCACACCCGATAAACGATCCCTTCCTCTGCTTTCTCATTTAGATGCTTGGAAAGCTCCACGGCTTTCTGACATGAACTTTCTGCTAAGTTCAGCCTTTGAGTGGCAAGTTGAAGTTGTGCCAGAATGCGGTAAGATTGACAGACCAGACTGCTTTGGGGAGCAATCTTTTCCCCTATCTGAATGGCCTGAGAGACGTTTCGGTAAGATTGATCATATTCTTTCTGCTCAAAAGCTAATTCACCGCGATATTCGTGGTAAATAGCCAACTCCCTTTCCAGATATTTCTTTTGGATAATGTTCAAAGCTTTTTCATAAAATCCCTCTGCCTCTTTGAACTTCCTTTGCTGACAAGCTGCATAACCCAGCGAGAGAAGATTTCTACAGTTGCTGATTTCATTTTTTATCAGTTCGTTTTGTCTGATGCTCTCATGCAAATGTCTTTGGGCTTTGGTCCATTCTCCCATAAGCAGGTAGATTCTGCTCAGATTACCGGAGAGGCGGGCAATCATGAGCTGCCCTTCCTTGATCTTCTTGGCGTGTTCGGTGGCTTGATTTAAACATTCGATGGAACGATCAAACTCGGCTTGGATGAAGAATATCTGAGCCAGCTTATTATAAGCATCTGCTATTCCCTTTTCATCTCCTGCCCGACGGAAGGAAGCTTTCGCATCTTGTATTTCAATTTCGGCTCTTTTCAATTCGCCGGTGGCAATAAGGATATTGCCCATAAGCAGGTGCACCTGAGCAATTCTTCTGTTTTTTAGAGTATGCTTTAAAAGCTGGTAAGCTGATTGAGCCTTTTTCAAAGCTTCGCCGTAGCGGGCTTGCCCAAAGAAGATCAGACCCTCCAGGTAATACAATTCCCCTGGATAGGCGGAGGAGGTGTCATTCCCTTTCCTCAGCCTCTCTAACTCCACCTGAGCGGACACAAAATCCCTTTCGGCCGCCAGAGACAAAACAAGATCGATTCTTTTATCCGGGCTCTCCATTTTAAATCTTTACCAAATGATCCTGCTTATTTGATTAAAATGAGAAGATGACCACGATCTTTCTCTACAGTCCCAACAGCCTTTCCTTCTCTGAAATCGTCCTTCTGTCCTGCCGACTGGAGATGGATTATGATCGAGAAATCGAATCCAAACTGAAGTATCAACACCTCATCTGTATCAGGAGGATCTGCAGGGCTTTGACCCCAGTCATTATCGTGCACGTCATCCCACGGATGTTCTGCAAAGCTAAGGTTGAAAGAAACCAGAAGGCAGAGGATGACCGAGAAGAAAAGGAGTTGTTTCAACAAAGATGGTTTGGGGCCTCCGGAAACTTTCGAATTGAACCGCATCATGTCAAATCACCTCCTTAAGTGATAAAAAGGGTAACTATTTTATTTTCCTTTCGATGGAGGGAAAAACTTCAAGCTCTTCGTTTTTAGTCCTTTCAAAAAAACAAAGACAAAACTCTCCCCCACCCCGATTGAACTTTTTCCCTCATTATCAATTTAAGCCATAATTTCTTTCTGTCAAGTTATTTTTAACAATATTCAAAAAAATCACAGGAAAGTAACATCTCTAATCTAAAGCTTTACACTCCTGATTTCCTCTTACAAACTCCATTTCTCAGAGATCGCTTTTAGCTTTTGAGCAATTCCCATCTGAGATGAAGAAAACTGATGCATTAGGCTTTTGTGTTGACTCTCATTAAATTATACGTGCCCAGATTGATCCATATTGAAGCCAAAAACCGCTTGATCCTCTTCGCAACAAACCCCACTAAAAATGTCGGATAATCCCGCCAAAGGCGGGACATATCCGACCTACTGATCATCGCCCTCCAAATGTAGGAGCAAAACCCCCTATGTTCGGGCGGGGGTTAAACCCCCGCCCGAACATGAAACAGATCTGAATGTTTTCAGCACCATAAGCCGCCGTGCACGTTAAGCACACTTCCGGTGACATAGCTTGCCTCATCCGAAGCCAAAAATGCAACGGAGTTGGCTATCTCTTCCGGTTTGCCCAATCTTTTAAGAGGAACGTTCTGGGGCATCTCTTTTTTCATATCTTCGGTGTAAGACTCGGTCTCTATAAATCCGGGGTTAATCACGTTTACTCGTATCCCGTTTTTCGCTTCCTCTTTTGCCAGACTTTTTGAAAAGACCACCACACCGGTCTTAGCCACCGCATAGGCGCAGGTGTGAAGATAGCCACCAGTCCTTTCCGCATTGGGCGCACCGATATTTATGATCACTCCAGATCTTTGTTCCCTCATGATGGGCACTACCGCCTTACAGCAGTAGAAGACCGAATTTAAGTTTGAATTCATGATCTTTTGCCATTCCTGAATGGTGGTGTCGGAAATCGTTTTGTAAAGAAAAGGTCCCACATTATTAACCAGGATGTCAATTCTGCCAAATTCCGATTTTGCCCTCTTTATCATCTCTTCTGCGTCTGCAAAGTTGGAAACGTCACATTGAAGGGAAACAGCTTTTCTTCCCATGTTGTTGATTTGTTCCACCACCTGATCAGCCGCCCAGCCATTGGACAGGTAATTGACTACCAGAGAGCATCCCTTTTCCGCCAGCTTCAAGGCGATGGCTCTTCCGATACCCCGGGAGCTACCGGTGACTAATGCGATTTTATCCCATAAGTTCATTTTTGTTTCCCTTTCAAAGGCGCATGAATTCCCGTCTCTTTGAAGCTCGTTTAGCGGTGTCGATGCCCGTATCGTTACTCGAAGTAGGTCATCGAAGCTTGATTTTTTCGAACGTCGAGCTTCTTTTGCCGAGTTTCGATACGAGCTTCGCTAACGACAAACGAAACAATAAGAAGTTAACTTTTCCCCACTGGCATTATTCCCAAAGGCTCCTCTCCGATCCCCATAACCTTCTTTACCTGGCCATCATCAAAGGCTCCGATAAACACGGTGCCCAGATTGAGGCTTTCTGCCTGCAGGTAGATGTTTTCTCCCACAGAACCCACTTCCATGTGGACATATCGGACACTTCTTTTCCCATATTTTTCCTCAGTCCTTTCATAAACTGCAGTGATGATCAAAGTGGCAGGAGCCCTTAATATCTCATCCTGATAAAGTGAAGCCTGGGTGATCTTTCGGCGCAGGTCGCCTTTTTTCTTTAAGGTGATGACATGCTTTCCCGAATCATAATGATAGAGTCCGGGCTCCAATCCCTTCACCTCTCCTGACACCAGGTATATCTCCAGAGGATACAAAGCTCCGGCGGAAGGAGCAGTTCTGCCTCCCCACTTTGCCGTTATCCCCTGTGCCGCCCAGAGAAGTTGTGATATCTGGTCGATGGTGAGAGAATCCTTTCTATAATCCCTTACCGACCTGCGCCCCAAAAGCGCTTCCTCCACGCTGGTGGGGCTTTTAAATCTTGGCTTCGGTAATTTCATGGTCTCTCCTTTTGGTGGGGTTTCTTCATCCGCCAGAAGTTGTATGTCATACTGGGTGAAGAAGAATATTGCTACTCCGGAGAAAACTACCATAAAAAAGATAAGTGATTTGATCCTTTTTCTCATCAGAAGCTCCTTTCATCTTCCGTGAGTTCACAATTCTGAAATAACCTTTTCCTCATATGCAAAATATACTGTGAAGAGAGTAAAGATCAAGACTTTTATGGAGAAGAGTTTAAACTGCCAGGAGTGTGTCCGAAAGTGTGGTTACTCGATTTATCGAGCCCAATAAATTGGGCAACTACAATCTCACACTACAATATATAGGGTTCGGAAATATAACTTTAGTATTTCTCGGACAGACTCATAGAGGAATTGTAGAGACCAAATACAAATCATACACTTTTTGAGAAAGAAAAAATTAGGCAACACCCAAGAGAGAGGATGCGTATGCATTCATACGAATATGTATCCGGTCATTACACAAATGACATCATTCCTTCCAAAAATCTGAAGAGGTCAGATGATCGAATTTATGAATTTTAAACATATAAAGTTCTTCCAAAATTATCCGATTATATGAATATCATCCCAAGATAACAATCTACTATAAATCCGTCCTCAACAAACGTCCTCATTAAATAAAGTTGTTTGACCTAATTAAGCTTTGCATTGGGCAAACAATTTTGTGACAAAAAGCGGAACTACCATAATCATATCTGAACTGAGTACCTTTTATGGATAAGAGGTTTGGATGAGCGAACAAGAAACAAATGCGCCCGTGGTGATCACGGATTCAAAAACAAAGCCAATAGAAAAAAGCCCCCATATCCTGGTGGTAGACGATGACCAGGTACTTCTTAATCTATTTGACAAGGTTTTGAAAAAATTGGGGTTCCGGGTTATTTTAGCTGATAATGGCAGAGATGCAATCGACCTGGTTCGGAAAACTACCCCGGATGTGGTTCTGCTTGACATAAAGATGCCGGGGATGGATGGGATCTCGACTCTCAAAGAGATAAAGGCGCAAGATCCAGATATCGAGGTTATAATTGTTACCGGATTTGCCAGCCTGGACTCGGCTGTAGAAGCCTTAAAATACGGAGCCTTTGATTATATACAAAAACCCTTTGATAGACTTGACCAGGTGGTAGATGCCATTCGTCGAGGATGGGAAAGGAGAACACCCCGCCTTCAAAGAAGAAACCTGAAAACCAGCCAGGAAAGAAAGATATACGAGCTTAAGATTCTTTACAACATAAGTCGAATGATCGGGTCTTGTTCGGACCGAAAAGAGATGATGGCACAACTTTTGGATTCCCTCTGTAAAATAATCAACTACGATCTTGCCATTTCGATGTTTACAGAAAGATCCGAGCCAAAAGAGCTTATTTTGCAAGTGGTGAACCCCACAGGCTCCAGCTTTGTTGAGGAAGCCAAATCCTGTTTGATAGATGCCTTCAATTCCACCTCTCACTCAAGGATTCCCAATGACATAGCTTTTGACAGAATATTAGGAAAGGAAAATATAAAATCCACAGAATCCATAGGACAGAAAAGTCAGGGTAGCTTTAGGATTGCTCAAAAGCTGAACTCCTTTCTAAACGTTCCCTTAATGAACAACGGGAACATGATGGGAATGATCAACGTTAGCAGTCACCGAGATAACTTATTCACCCCGGATGACATCCGGCTTATCTACACTATTGTTAGCCAGGTGCCTTTAGCCCTTCAGAGACTTAACGGAATCAAGGCGACAGAGAGGAGCAGGATGAGTAGGCTGACAGAGAACATGCCTGAAGGGGTGATAATGATTGATGAGAATTTCGAGGTGGTGCTTGTAAATAGCGTGGCTCAAAAGATCTTAAGCACAGAAAACCAGGATATTGAGACTGTCCAAAACACATTGGGGTTAGACCTAAAAAGATTCAAGGCCCAGACGGAGGGGAAGCGCTTAGATTTAATCAGAAAACAGACAAAGATAAAGTCTCAAAGTTATGAGGTTATTACTTCGATCATAGAAACCCCAAAAACTTTTATGGGTTTTGTGATTTCTATTCGCTAATCGGCAAAAGAAAAATAAGATTGATTTAGAATCAGGTAAGTATCGACTGAGGTTCTTTTTGTGGCTTTGTAATTCCTAATCCAGGTTTCGTCTGTTCTTTCCTTATTCTTCTTCCATGTCATTGCCTATTTTTGGCACCTTTGAAAAGATGATTGGAGGATTGCTTCCTCTCGTAGAGATCCTGTAGCAAAGACTAATCTTAGGACTTCTTGTGGAGTGGGAAAAACCATTGCCGACATAAACTAAGTAACTAATCTTGTTGAGACAGTTCAGATGTTAAACAACATCAGATTTTATCCTTGAAAAAAGTAAGTTCTCCTTATTTTAGTTAAGGTAATGGACGGTCTTAAGAGTTTTTCTTATGACTTTAGGCCATTGCCTAATGACTGATTTTCTGCGCGAAGATTAGATAGACAGATCCGTCATCCTTTGCTCACTTTATCGTTTTTTTAGGGACGGTTTTTTAGTTGGGGACGGATCTGTCTTACTGTCATCACAATGATGTCGGGATAGCTAATAGGAACACGAAAAAGACATTGATGTTTTTTGTTGGACTTATCAGCATGTTTTGGCACTGCCTGTTCTATTTATTTATTCGGCATAATTGTGAAAGCCTTTAGCTATAAAAATAAGATCTTATTCTTTATGTGAAGAATAAGCAAAAAACGAGGGTTATTGTTTTTTGGCGATTCATGTAAAAATGGTGGAACTTTTTTGGCATCCTGGTGTAAAAAAACAACAGAAAACTTGAGGAAACCAAAACTTGAAAGGAGGTTTTGCCATGTCTAAAAGAACTATAGCTCTGGTGATTCTTCTAACATTTCTGGCTTCCCTGATAACCGCCACTCCGGTGGTGGCAAAAAAAGATAAGGAGGAGTCGAAAAGAGGCTGGTTGGGCGTCTACATCCAGGATATTACTACGGATATAAAGGAAGCCATGGACTTGAAGTCAAAAAGGGGAGTTCTGATAAGAGACGTGGTCGAAGACAGTCCGGCGAATGAGGCAGGAATGGAACAGGAGGATGTGGTCATAGAATTTGAAGGCAAAAGAGTTCGGGATAGCTCTCATTTAACAAGACTGATCCGAAACTCCTCTCCGGGCGAAAGGGTAAAGCTCAAAATCTTACGGGATGGCAAGGAGAAAACCATAACCGTAACTCTGGGCAAACTGCCAAGAAACGATTTTCTTTACCAATATGACGCAGATCTCTTCTGGGACAAAGCCAAAAAGATCAAGCCTCATTCTTACTCTTATTCCTTCTCTGTCTTCTCCGGAAGTCGAATTGGGACGAAGGTGCAGGATTTGACAGAACAGTTGGGCAACTATTTTGGGGTGGAAAATGGAGAGGGTGCTTTGATAACTGAAGTGGAAGAGGACATGCCCGCCCATAAAGCTGGACTTAAAGCAGGTGACGTGATCGTGGAGGTGGATGGAGAGGAGATTGAGGATACAGAGGAGCTGATGGGTGTCATATCAGATAAGGAGGAAGGAGATAAGGTAAAGATCAAAGTTATCCGGGATCGCAAGTCCAAAAGTTTTGAGGTTGAAGTAGAGGAAGGGGAGGAGTGGTTCTCATCTGATTTGAGTGGTTTGGACAAGCTGAAGATATACACGGAAAAGCTTCACCCCTCGGAGATGTTCTGGAAGGAGGAATACTCATCAGAGCTTGAAGAGAAACTGGATGATCTGAGAGAGGAACTGAAAGAGCTTAAAGAGGAATTGGAAGATTTGAGGAGGGAACTCCGATAAGAATTTTTTGTGTTGTGTCAGGACCTCAAAGCGTATCCGAGAATGTAGTTGCTCGATTCATCGAGCCCAATCACCGCCTTTGGCGGGATACCGCTAAAAGCGGTATAAATTGGGCAACTACAATCTCACACTACAATATATAGGGCTCGGAAATATGACTTTAGCATTTCTCGGACAGACTCCTCAGTCCTGACGCCCTTTAAAAGATGCCCAACAGATGAAACGGATTAAGCAGATAATTCCTTTATCTGTTTAATCTGTTGGGAATTCTCGTGTTGTGTCAGGAATAGAGCTCCTGACGCAACTATTAAGAGAGGAACTGGAAGAGCTTAAAGAGGAGCTGGAAGAATTAAGAGAGAAGATTAGATAAGAAATCAATTGTTCAAAAACTCACCCAACCTCACCCCTTATTCCCTCTCCACTGAGTGGGCAGACGCCCCCAGCCGGGGCTCGTCTGAGCCCACCTGTCTGGGTGGAGAGGGGTTCATCCTGAAGGGGCAGGGGATGAGGTGAACTAACCATGTAACAAGATTGCCCCTTCTTTTCCCCCACAAACAGCACAGGGGAGACCTTACAAGGTTTCCCCTGCCTACTTTTTGTAATTCTTCATTTGAATCTGGGAACTTAATCTCAGGGTGTAGTTGCCCAATTCATTGGGTCCCGCCAAAGGCGGGACTCGATAAATCGAGCAATTACCGGGGCGTACAGGAAGAGTGAACTTCCTCCCCGGCTCAAATAGCTTCCCAGACCCAAGCTATAGGCATATCACCTTATTTCTTAATGCTTCGGTAAAGGGGGAGCGCTTCGTATTAGAAAAAAATGTGTTTGTATTATTATGGAAATTTTCGAATAGGCCTTATTGCCATATCCTATCTACTTCTGCTAATTCTATCTCCTCTTGTTCTCCCGTCTTCATGTCTCTCAGGACAGCCTTGCCCTTTTTCATCTCCTCTTCGCCGATGATTAAAACCTTCTCCGCCTTCTGCCGGTTAGCTTCTCTCATCTGGGCTTTCAAGCTTCTTCCCAGGTAGTCTGTATCACAGATAATATTCTTTTTTCTCAAGTCCCGGATCAGTTTGGCGGCAAATGTTTTTGTTTCATCTCCTAAAGCGGCAATGAACAAATCCAGTTTTCTTTCTTCAGAGGCAAATTTCTTCTGCATCTTAAGCACCAGCATGAATCTCTCTATCCCTGCGGCAAAGCCGATGGCAGGAGTGCTTTTGCCACCCAACTCTTCCACCAGAAGATCGTAGCGTCCACCGCCCAACAAAGTGTCTTGACTTCCTAAAAGAGGTGATTTTATTTCAAAAGCGGTTTTGGTGTAATAATCCAGACCCCGGACCAATCTTTTGTCCTCAAAGTAATCTATTTTCAACTTCTCTAAATATCTTTTAACCTGATCATAATGAGCCCGGCAATCTTCACACAGAAAATCAACCATCACCGGCGCATCTTTGAGTTGTTCTATGCATTCCTCATTCTTGCAGTCGAACATCCTCAGAGGATTGCGCATAAATCTTGTTTTACAGTCATCACAAAGGTCACCCACCTTATCTTTCATGAAATCCAAAAGCTTGTCTCTATGGACTGGTCTGCAGACCGGACAGCCGATACTGTTCAAATGTAACTTAAAGCCGGTGATCTTCAATTCCTCACAGATCCTGACTGCCATCTCGATCTGTTCAGCATCCAGTGAAGGATCAGCCGACCCAATTGCCTCGATCCCGAATTGATGAAACTCCCTTAATCGTCCCTTTTGGGGTCTTTCCTGCCGGAACATGTTCCCGAAATAAAAAAGTTTCACCAAAGGTGACTTCTCTCCCAGGCTGTGCTCCAAATAGGCTCTTACCACCCCCGCGGTTCCCTCCGGTCTTAAGGTGATGCTTCTTTTGCCCTGATCAGTAAAGGTATACATCTCTTTCTGGACGATGTCGGTATCCTGACCAATGCTTCGGGCAAAGAGTTCTGTCTCCTCGAAGGTCGGGATACGAATTTCCTTGTAATTGTAAATAGCAAATACCCTCCTCACCTGATCCTCTAAGTATTGCCACTTAAACGACTCCTCAGGGAGTATATCATGTGTTCCATATAAGGCTTTGTATTTCATAGTAGATATTTGTGTTCTTTTTCTCTTTTTAGGTTACAGTAGTTGCTCGATTCATCGAGCCAATTGTTCGTTAGATAAATCGCACGACCACAAGAAATTAGTTTTTCAGTTCATGTCACATCTTTCAAACAGAGAACATAATATTTCGCCTCTTCAAAGTCAATTAAAGATTGTGCAAAATTTGTAGAGACCAAATACAAATCATATCCTATGGATCCTGCGGACACCTTTTGGTAAAAAAGATCAGGCAATATCCAAGTGAAAAGACATATTTGAGAGAAAACCTCTCCACAGGGTCCAAATTAAAAAAATCCTTTTGGATGTCCGATATGTAACTGATCGTTACATGAACGCAAATAAGAAAGCTCTGAAAAAGTCGTTTTTGCGGGGCTGGTCATGCCTTAGGCAGATCCCGCCATAAGCGGGAAAGCCCTTCAAGGTGAATCCCTTTCCCTCGACCCTGAGGTCTCAGGACCGAAGGGCAGGATGAACCCCGCCTACGCAGGGTTGAGTGTTTAACACCCGACCGCGTAGGGCGGGCTCTTAGCCCGCCGTAATCTGACATTTTTAATTTGCAAAAAACCTGACATTTTTGATTTGCGTTGACAACCTCAATAAAAACAATTAACAGATTGTGATTTTTGCGTAAATTAAAGAAGGAGTAGCTTAGAAGCTTATTTACGAGATCTTCTAAAACTCCCGCTGAGGTTCTGCTGTGTGACTGGGTGGTTAAAGATTTTGGCTGTTTTGCTGATAACTATAAATAAAGGAGCAGTAATCATGTTAACTTCTTCTATCTTCAAAAGGTCTGTTTTATTCTTTGTTATTCTTTGCTTATTTGGTGGAATGAGCGCCCGAATAAGTGGTCAGCCTCCACAACAGCCCAAATTTGTTTTTCCCAAAGAAGATCCGATCATCTCAGAGAAATTCAGGCAACATTTGGCAAAATTGGAACCGCAGGAGAAGGTAAAGGTGTGGGTTTTCTTCACAGATAAAGGTTTTCAGGATCTGGATGCCTTTCACTCGGCTGTAACTCAGATGGAGAAAGCTTTGACCTCCCGAGCTGCCAAGAGAAGAACCAAGACCATGAAGCAGAATCTGGTTGACTTTTATGATCTTCCGGTGAATCAGGCTTATATCGACCGGATAATGAATTTTCAGACTAAGCTCAGACAAAGAAGCAGATGGCTAAACGCCGCCAGCTTTGAGGTGTCGGTGAGTGAGCTGGAAAAAATATCGGAGTTGAGCTTTGTCCGATCCATAAAACCGGTTTTAGGAGGAAAGAGAAAACCGATCAGAATAGAAGCTCCTCCAGAGGAGCCGCTTCAGGGAAAGGGCTTATTCGACTTAAATTACGGCGCCTCCTATTCCCAACTCCAACAGTTGAACATTCCCGCGGTTCACAATCTGGGATACTATGGGCAGGGTGTCTTAGTCTGCATGATGGACACCGGCTATCGAAAAGACCACCAGGCTTTTCAGTTGGCTTATTCAGAAGGCAGGGTTTTGGCTGAGTGGGATTTTATCAATGACGACGGCAATACACAGAATGAGACTGGCGATCCTTCAGGACAGCATAATCATGGCACCTACACCTGGTCCACTCTGGGTGGAGCCGCAGATGGAAATCTTTATGGACCAGCTTATGGTGCCTATTTCATCCTGGCAAAGACAGAGGACATCTCCATGGAGGAGCCGATTGAGGAGGACAACTGGGTGGCAGGGATGGAATGGGCGGACAGCATCGGTGCAGACTTAATCTCCAGTTCTTTAGCATATATCGATTGGTACACCTACCCTGATCTGGATGGCAATACCGCAGTCACCACCATCGCCGCAGACATTGCTGCTCAGCGAGGGATCGTGGTGTGCAATGCCATGGGCAATAGTGGACCTGGAAGCGGAACCTTAATGGCCCCTGCAGATGCGGATAGCATTCTCGCCTGTGGTGCTGTGTACTCAAGTGGAACAATTGCTTCTTTCAGTTCCAGAGGTCCCACATATGATGGCAGGATCAAACCGGAGGTATGTGCCAGAGGAGTTTCCACCAGTTGCGCCGACCCTTATGGTACCACCGGATATACCACCGCCAGTGGAACCTCACTTTCCACCCCGCTCATCGGGGGTGCGGCAGCAGTGATTCTCTCTGCCCATCTCGACTGGACTCCCATGCAGGTGAGGGAAGCCATGATGGAAAGTGGCGATCACTCCTCGTCGCCTGATAACACCTATGGTTGGGGTGTTCCCGACATTTTAGCCGCCATCCAGTACAGCTTCTATCTTACCGGAGATGTGAACGGCGATGAGGAAATCAACCTTGCAGATGTGGTCTATCTTATAAATTATCTTTACAAAGAAGGGCCCCCTCCTTCTCCCTTATTCTTAGGTGACGTCAATTGCGATGACGAAGTTGATATTGGTGATGTGGTTTATTTAATAAACTACCTCTATCAGAACGGACCTGAACCCTGTTCGCATTAATGCAGACGATAGACGACATCCATATAAATCTGTGAAGACTGATTACTTTAGCTCAAGAAATGTTGCCTTGACCTATGCCAAAGGCCGCCCTTACCACCATGATCAAGTGATAAGGCGTGTGTGTGCGTTTTTGAATCTGGAAAAGCCTGTTTCAAGAGCCCTCGATATTGGCTGTAGTATGGGGTTCTCTGCTCGATTACCTGTTGACACAGACCAATATTATTGTCCCCTTCGGGGAATGGGAGAAAAACCCTCGCCTTTAGTATGATCAAATAGTCCGAATTTGTCCCCAGGACTC
>JAGMFA010000004.1 GCA_023127875.1 Candidatus Zixiibacteriota bacterium | reverse complement strand
AAACTGAAATTGTGACACACTCTCAAAGTGGAGAGGGGTTCACCCTGAAGGGATTCACCCTGAAGGGAAGATAGGGGGTGAGGTTATCAGAATATCAACTACAATAAATCCTAAAACCTGTTTCTCCTATCAAAGATTCTTGCAACTAAAATGGAGAAGAACCTTACTTTTTAACCCTGCTATGTCTTAGCTATTATTTATGCCATATCATGGGGAATTTCATACAACATCCACAAGGAGCTTAATTTATCATTTGTGGAACCGTTGGGAAAAGTGAAAGTATTCCCAACACTATTCCCAACAGATTAAGCAGATTGAACAGGTGAGATATAAATGGAGCCAGACAGAGTGGACTTTTTACTCAATGAGTCTGTGTCCATCTAATCTGTTCAATCCGTTTCATCTGTTGGGAGATCATTCAACGGGAATTTTATATTAGATGAAGAAAGAAGATTTCATTTACCGGAGTAAAAAGCTTTAGCTTTACTTCAAATTCTTGAAAAAAATATCCAGGTGTTTGCTTCTCACGGAGCAGAAAACCTATCCCAAATCTGTTTTTCCAGAGGTTCCATCAAATTTTAGGATTGACAAATTGAAAAAATATGCTATCTTTAACGCAGGAATAATTGCTGTTGTTCTAAGAGGAATATTCCCTCTTTGGCAAGGGCTAAGCATGTGTTCAATCCAAGTGAAGACAGAAACGTGCATATGACCCTTTGAGAACTGTCATAAGCTAAGCTTTGTCAACTCATTCAAGAACCGGTGATTCTGTTATTTCATTTAAAACAGAGGAGTTCAAAATGAAAGAGAAATTCATCCTGGTGATCCTATTGGCTTTGCTTTTGTTTCCCCCTAGCGCAAACTTAGCCCTGGCGGATGATCCGGGAAACCCGGATACCTGCCGGGTGGAATGTCTGGATGCCGCCTTCCCAGACCAGCAGGTGGTGGTTGGGGTAAGCGTCTATAATGATGAAGATTTGGGGGGATTAGCGGTCCCTCTGGTATTTGGCTATCCTGAGTTGGATGTGGTTTGCGATTCAGTCAGCTTCGTGGGAACCAGAGTAGAGTATGCTGAGTATCTGGGAGCAAGCATAGATACCGCCAACTACAAATTGGTTTTTTATGTGGTCTTTATCGACTCCGAATTAACCTCGGGAGATGGAGTGGTAGCCAATCTTTATTTCACCACTGGGCCCGGCTGGGATTCAACCTTATGCGTGTATATTGACACCACTTTCTACCCACCCACCACAATCCTGGAATTTTCTCCTCGTGCCAGCGGTCAAGCGCTCCATCCGGAATTTAAAAAGGGCTGTCTGGGATTAGGATTCCCTCCTGTGCCTGAACTTATAAGTCCATCAAATCAGGCTAATGTGTGCTCGCCGGACACCTTTGATTTTGTCTGGTCAAAATCTGCAGAGGATCTTCTTTACACGCTCCAATATGCCCATGATTCTGATTTTACCATTGGAGTGGTAACCATCGGTGATTTGGAGGATACCACCTACACCGTTTGGCTGTCCAGGCAAACCTACTTCTGGCACGTCAAGACAACCAACCTGTGTGGTAAGGATAGCCCTTATCAGGATCAAGCATTCAGTTTTTATGTCTTTCAGAGCGGAGACGCAACCAATGATGGAGTAGTGGATTTGGGAGACGTGATTCACATCTTGAACTATCTTTATAAGGAGGGTCCGGAACCAGATCCCCTGGAAAGCGGAGACGCATTCTGTGATGGACAAATCGACCTAAGCGATTTGGTCCTTCTGATCAACTATCTTTACAAAAATGGACCTCCTCCCTGTTGTCCTTAGAATAAAAGAAAATCAAAAAAACTTCAAGGCAGAAATCCCGCCTTTGGCGGGACTTCTGCCTTTTTTATTTTTTCCCCAGCAACTACTCCCTCATAAAAAACCCTTTCAAAACGAATTTTATATTATTAATTGAAGGGGAAAATAAGCTGGCGTGATCTGTGACAGTATGATTGCAGTAGGTTAAGCATCCCGTCCAGACGGATCCGTAGGATAGGGTGCTTGACAAAACGATGTCAACCAGTCCTAAAGGACATGGTTGACCTACAAGAGCTTTGAGACAGAAAGTTGATGAAGAAAAATACGTAGGAATAGATATGTCCAATGATCTCAAAGAAGCACTGCTATATGATACCCTCCCTGACGGCACGGTAAAGTGCAACATCTGTCAGCGAAGGTGTAAGATCAAGCCAGAGAAGTTAGGATATTGCTATACCAGATTCAATAAGCAGGGAAAACTTTACTCTCTTATTTATTCCAAGGTCTCCTGCTCCATGATCTCCCCCATTGAGAAAAAGCCGCTTTTTCATTTCTATCCGGGAAGCCTGTGGTTATCTTTAGGGACCTTGGGATGCAATTTTCGATGCCCCGGCTGTCAGAACTGGGATATCGCTCATGCTAGGTTAGATTTAAGTAAGTATGAGGTGGAACATATCACTCCAAAGGAGTCAATTGAGTTAGCCAAAAGACACAATTGTAAGGGAATCTCGTGGACTTATAACGAGCCCACCATCTGGTTTGAGTATACCCTAAATAGCGCAAAATTGGCTAAAGATAATGGTCTTTTGACCAATTATGTGACTAACGGTTTTATTACACCGGAGGCTTTGGATTTGATCGGTCCTTATCTGGATGCTTTCAGAGTGGATATAAAAGGATTCTCCGATGAGTTTTATAAAAAGATGTGTCACGTTGATGATTTTAAAGGAATTTTGGAAGTGACAAAAAGAGCGAAAGAAAAATGGGGAATGTGGGTTGAGATCGTAACCAACATAATTCCCGGATATAATGACGATGAGACTCAATTGAAAGGGATCGCCTCCTGGATTAAAAATAATTTAGGAGAATTTACTCCTTGGCATCTAACTCAGTTTGTTCCTCATTTGGAACTTTCTGAAATACCAGCCACTCCTGTTTCCACATTAGAGAAGGCAAGGGAGATGGGGCAGAAGGAGGGCTTGAAATATGTATATCTGGGCAACGTTTGGGGTCATCCCGCTGAAAATACCTACTGTTACAACTGTGGGAAGCTTTTGATAGAAAGAAAGGGATTTTATGTTTCACAAAATCATATCAAAGATGGTAAATGTCCTTTTTGTGGAACAGTGATTCCCGGCAGATTTGAATGATTTTGGAGTGCAACAACTTGTTGTTGCGGCTTTTTCGATAGGCCCAAGGCTGAATCTCTGTCTCTATCCGAACAGAATTATTCTTTTCCCTTGTGATGACGTGGTGGATATTGGGGATGTGGTCTATTTGATCAACTATCTTTTCAAAGACGGACCGTCACCTTGTAGCTGATAAACAACAACCACATTCGGGGCTCGATTCATCGAACCCGACGGCCTACAGCTCCGCCAAAGGCGGGGGTCGCATAAATGCAACCCTCTGCGAAAGATCGGAGAACTCATAGGGGCGGGAATTCCCAGACGGGTCTCCGTCATCCCGCCCTGTTTTGTTTTCTTCCCCACTTCTTTACATTGCACACGAAAAGGAGTATATTTCTATTGTTGGGGCGGGGATTGCACCCCCGCCCCTTTTCTACGGTCACGGAGACCCGTCTGGGCGGACAGGGGTACAACCCCTGTCCGATCTGAAAGGGAGGGGGTGATTAAGGGTTTATATCACCCCCCTATTTTGTTATGTTTCCCCGCCGCCTCTTTACATCACAGACGAAAATAGTTATATTCATTTTATGCCAAAAGGAAAGAAAGCTAACTCTTCAACGCTTGAAGACACCATCGCTGCCATCTCCACTCCTTTGGGTGAGGGAGGCATAGGGATCGTTCGCATCTCTGGCAAGGATTCGATCAAGATTGCTGAGAAGCTTTTTATAAGTGAAAAACCTCTCAGACAGATACCTTCTCATCGAGCCAGTTACGGTGAGATAGTTGATTCCCAGACTGGAGAGGTCATAGACGAGGTTCTACTCACCCTCTTTATCGCTCCCAAAAGCTACACGGCAGAGGATTTGGTGGAGATAAGCTGTCACGGCGGGCAAGTGGTTTTAACAAGAGTGCTAAAGCAAGCATTAAAATGTGGCGCCAGGCTGGCAGAACCGGGAGAATTCACTCTGAGAGCTTTTATCAATGGTCGAATCGATCTTTCGCAGGCAGAGGCGGTGGCAGAGGTGATACGGGCAAAGACTGATCTGGGACTCAAATTGGCGTTAAAACACTTGAAAGGTGATCTTTCAGAGAAGATCAATTCGTATCGGGATAAATTGATCGAGATTTTAGCCCGACTGGAGGTGGAGATAGATTTTTCGGAAGAGGATATTGAGCCTGTGGACAAAAAGAAAGTTCTCGACGACATAGAAACCATTAAAAAAGAGTTGGGGAATTTGCTTGCCACCTACGATGAGGGGAAGATTCTCAAAGAAGGGTTGAACGTGGTCATCGTGGGTAAAACCAACGTGGGGAAATCCAGCCTGCTCAACGCTCTTCTGAGGGAAGATCGGGCTATCGTAACTCCCATTCCCGGAACCACGAGGGATGTCATCTCGGAGTTTGCTAATTTCAAAGGAATCCCGGTGAGATTGGTGGATACCGCGGGCTACCGTATCTCCAAAGATACAATCGAACTGGAGGGGATCAGAAGGACAAAAATTGAGATGAGCGAGGCCAACCTGCTCCTTCTGATCATTGACACATCTATGGAAATCGACGCGGAGGATTTGGAACTAAGAAGACAGTTGGAGGAGAGAAAATATCTAATCGTATTTAACAAAGTTGATATAGCCTCCCCGGATTTGATCAGAAAGAACGAGGAAAGGCTCAAGCACAGATCCATCGAAGATGCTGAGCGGATTCAAACTGTTGTCAAGGTTTCAGCTCTAAAGGGAGATGGGCTGGAGAGGCTGAAGGAGATGATTGTCTCAAGTTCTTCCGCAGGATCCGTAGGACTGGCTCTGCAAAAGGATCAGACTCAAGGGGTGCTCCTTTCCAGTTTAAGACATAAAGATGCCCTCACCAGAGCAAAGAGAAGCTTATCTCTGGCTAAAAACGGTCTAAAGAAGGGGATGAGTCCGGAGTTTGTGGCGCTGGACTTGAAAACTTCTCTGGATGCAATTGGTGAGGTGATTGGAAAAACAGTGACCGACGACATTTTAAATAAAATCTTTTCTGAATTTTGTATCGGGAAATGATTCTTCGTTGTAGAGAAGAGAGAAAATATTCCCAACAGATGAAGCGGATTAAACGGAGGCGTATACTCGTATGAGTGCATACGCACATTCATACGAATGTTTATAACAACTTATCAGCTTAATCCAACTAATCAGCTGTGAATGCTTAAACTGCCGCCATCTCCGGCTCTTTGACGTTGATGGTAACAATCATTTTCCCTCTTTCCTTTCTTCCCAGGATTTTCACGTTCGTCTGGAAATGTTTGACAGCTCCTTCTAACATTCCCAGAAAGAAATCATTGGTATCTCTATCAGTTGACAATCTTATTTCAAAATGGTCGGGCGAGGCTTTTCTGAATTCCAGTCGGGGAGGAGTTCCCAGACCATCCCGTTTTATAGCGTGGTGAATCTTGTTTACTGTTGTTATCAGATCACTGAAGTTCTTTACCCCGCCTATATAATCGCTGAATATATCCACAAAATAGGAGAAGGTCTCCCGCCCGAACTCCCTCCATAGATTGGAAAGCTCCGTCTCCGTCTGGTCACTTAAAGCTTTCATGATTTTTGAAAAATCCTTATCTGGATACCAGGTCAATTCAGCAAAGACGTTGGTTTTCAGAGATGCCATTTGGCACAGATCGGAGAAGGAGACCTGGGGATAATTTTTATCAATAAAACGAGCCAAACTGTTGAACATGGCGCCGTTCATGGAAGCCCCTCCTTTTGAAATTTATGTTATCGAAAATTTTTCCCCTTGGTTAACAAATCTGTTTATCGACTACACCTTACCACTCTTAAGCGTAAGAATAAAAGTTGCGTGACAATTATACAGTTGTTGAAAGCAAAAAGATTCTTTACAAAAGATGATTTTTTGGTATATTTGCATCGTTCTTTCCAAATCATTTATTTGGAAAAAGAAGGTCACTGAGAAACGCAAAGTCTGAATTAGACGTTTTATGAAATTGAAAAATAATCAGAAAGGATGATCGATGGATGTTTTTGAAACCATCCATACCAGAAGAACCGTTAGAACTTTTACTGGTAAAAAAATTCCCAAAGGCGATTTAGAGAAGATGGTGGATGCCGGAAGACTTGCCCCCTCCGCCACAAACAGACAGATGTGGGATTTTATTGTGATAACCGAAAAGAAGGTATTGGATGAGATCTTGCGTCATTTTCATGCGGGGAGACAATATGGAACCCATGAAGACGGTAATTTTGACGGAACATCTGCCATAATTGCAGTTATTGTTGATGGGTCTAATGAATACTGGAGAGAAGATGGAGCGGCGGCCACTGAGAATACCTTGTTGGCAGCCAGAGGCTTAGAATGGGAAAGTTGTTGGATAGAGGGGCAGATGCGTCCCTATGAAGATCATTTTAAAGAATTACTGGGCATACCAGAGGGGAAACGTATCCTTCTGATGATCGCTTTGGGTGAACCAGTCAAATGGTCTCTATCACCGCCCAAAAAGGCACTCTCTGAGGTTTTGCACTGGGAGCGATACAGAAAATCGTAGAGGTTCGATTTATGGTTCGGCAAGCTCACCATCCTGAGCCTGTCGAAGGATTGAGCCTTATAGAAGACCGACCGCAATTTGACACGTAAAGGAGGTTTTATATAATGGAGATCAAACCAAGTCCGAAACTGAAGAGTCTATACACCCTCATTAATCTTATTCTATTTCTCATCTATTGTGTTTTGCCCGTGATCGTACTTCAGATACTCAAGCAGCACCCTCGCCACCTTTATGACTTTTGGTCGTTAGTGATAGCATTGCTGGGGTTGATCGTAGTCATTCTGTTTCAGTTATATCTGCCTGCATATATCAAGACCCTGAAATATGAGCTGTCTTCGGAAGATCTAAGATTGGAAGGAGGCGTTTTTTGGAAAAGAAAGAAGGTGATCCCCTTCCATAAGATCACTAACCTGAATACTCTTCAGGGACCATTTGAGCGGCGCTTTGGACTGGGACATCTGAACATCCAAACCGCAGGTCACGGCGCCAATACCTCTCCGGAGGGAAAGCTGATTGGCCTGACGGATTTCGATAAGATCAAAGAAGAGGTGATGCAGAAGGTGCTAATGGTGAAATCCGTAGCAACAGCGACAGAAGATAGACCAAGAGAGCGCACCCAACAGGAGCTTTTAAAAGAAATGTTAGAGGTATTATCGAGGATTGAGAAAAATTTGCAAAAACCTTGACACAGGAGAAACATAAAAGTTATCAGCGCGTAGCCGAGGCTTTATGCCTCGGTGCCACCCGTACGGGTGGCTACGCTATTTTACATGAATGGATAGGTGGCTCACTAATACCGATTGAGTCGCCTGAACGCGAGGTAGCAATGAGCATAAGCTTGATAACTAGAGAGGATGTGTACAAGATCGATTGTCGCCCAGTGAAGCGATCTGAATTCCATGGGGAATCGTATAGTGTCCAAGTATTCAAGACACCTGACCAAATCCTGGCAAAGAAGCTCATTAGTTTCACTGACACTTTGTTGGGCACCCACAAGATGTCGGAGGAAGATAAGCTCAATCTGGCTATGAGACGAGGAGGCCGATTGTTCGCTCAGAGATCAACGCAAGATAAGGCAAGCGTAACTACCTGACAATTTCGAAGCTGCTCAAGACAGGAAGGCAGACGACGAAGAGATCGACTCAGAGTTGATGTCCCTCATAGGGAAGTTCTTCAAGATACAGCCCGCGGGTAGAACGGACATGACAACATACGATCTTTTTGTCTCAACTGACTTCAGAATCGAAGACATCAGGAGGCGACTGCTATACTTGGCTAACCGAGACAGGATCGAGTGGGTTAGAACAGATGTCTTCAAGATTACACCAAGGGGATTTGAAGAAGTAGAATCTCGAGAGAGAGGCACATACATGACGAAAAGGGTAGATAACAGGTATTTCCAGGTTGTCCCTTTATCTAAAAAGGTGAAAGAGCCATTTGCTTTTGTGTTAATGCCGTTCAAGCAGCAGGAGTTTGACCAAAAGGTCTACTCTGATGTCATCAAACCAACAGTGGAGAAAGAATTGGGTATCTGTTGCATAAGATCAGATGAAGAAACAAAACCAGGTGTCATAAACAACCAGATCTTCACAATGATTCTCAAGGCTAAACTCATAATTGCGGAGACGACTTCAAGGAATCCTAACGTCTTTTATGAAGTGGGAATGGCTCACGCTTTCAACAAGGATGTCTTCATCTTTAACAGCAGTAAGAAGAATAAGAAACTCCCCTTTGACATCATCACAAATAGAGCCGTATTCTATGACGATTATGAAGACCTAAAGAAGAAAATCGTAAAAAACCTAAAGGATCACGTTTCCTGAGGGTTTCACGTGAAACGATATGTTAACTTGTGAAGAGAAATATGACGTAATCGTTGTCGGTGCCGGGCATGCCGGGTGTGAGGCGGCTTTGGCTTCAGCGCGGAATGATTGCAAGACTCCTCTTTTTCTATTACCCAACAAATATGATTACTAAATGGTTTGTTGGGTAATTATTTTCTTGACAACTGTTACCCAACAATTAAGCGTTCAGTAGCGTATGTTGGGTAACAGCACGTTCAGTGCCTTCAGTGTTAAGAGGAGATATGAGAGGCGTGATAAAAGGAGTTCTGAGAGATGAATTGCAGAACTCTCTGCGTATGAAAAAGGAATATGAGCAGGCGTTAAAAAAATTGCCTCAGGGCTGTCTTGCGGTAAGAAAGATACGAGGTCACAAGTATTATTATCTGGTAAGAAGGATAGACAACAAAGTTAAGTATATTTACAAGGGGAAAATATCCGAAGAAGAAAAGCAGAAGTATTTAGAAGCCAAAGAGTTGAGGGCAAAATATAGAAAATTGCTCTCGCAGGTGAAAAGGCAGATCAAGTTTTTAAGGAGTTCTTTGCGTGGAAAAGAAGCAGTATGAATTATGCCTTGGGATTCTACGGAGATTTCATAAAGCCAAAATCTTAAACCATCTTGTGCTAATTGGTAGCTGGAGTGTATTCTTTTATAAAGATTATTTTTCTTCTAAACCATTCATAGATTATACTGCTTTAAAAACCAGAGATATGGATTTTTTAATAAGCATGCCGGATAAAATAGAACAAGTAGTGGATATACCAACGTTGCTTAAGGATCTGGGTTTTGTAACCACTCTCAGAGGAGATAAGGGTTATATGAAGCTTGACCACCCAGACCTTATAGTGGAGTTTTTAGTGCCAGAGAAAGGCAAAAGTATAGATAAACCTTATCCTTTACCTAAATTAGGCGTAAATGCACAGACCTTGAGATTTCTTGATTTCCTGTCTGATAATACTATGAAGGTCAAAATTGAAGATTTCTATTTAACTTTACCCCATCCCGCCAATTTTGCCTTACATAAATTGATCGTTTCCCAAAGAAGAAACAGAGAAGATAAGGCTATAAAAGATAGAGATATTGCCATTAAGATTTTAAGGACTTTGATTAACAAGGGTGAAGTAAACATTATCAAGGATGTTTTTAATTCAATTCCTAAGGGTTGGCAAAGAAAAATCATAAAGGGATTGAGAGAAGCAAAGGAGAAAGAGGCTTTAGAGATTTTGCTAAAAAGTGATTAAAGAAGCGGGAAATCAAAAGCTTAAGTCCAAGTATACTTTAAGATTAGAAATAACGTTTCACGTGAAACAGTATAAGATTTATTAAACGATGATAGAATATCAAGAAAGATTTGAAGTTATCGTCGTCGGTGCCGGGCATGCCGGTTGTGAGGCGGCGTTGGCTTCGGCGAGAATGGGACACAAAACTCTCCTTTTCACCATGAACAAGGAGACCATTGCCCAGATGTCCTGTAATCCGGCAGTGGGCGGGCAGGCTAAGGGGCAACTGGTCAAAGAGATCGATGCTCTGGGTGGAGAGATTGGGTTTGTGGCGGACAAAACCGCCATCCAGATCAAGACACTGAATTTGAAGAAAGGTCCCGCAGTTTGGTCCACACGTACCCAGAACGACAGGGCGCAATATCGGCTGGCAATGCGCGAATCTCTGGAAAATCAGGATAATCTCTTCCTAAAACAGGATGCTGTGGTGGAAGTGCTGGCAAAAGACGGGAAAGTTTATGGCGTGGTCACTGCTGCCGGAATGGCTTATTTCTGCCAGTCAGTCATCCTTACCTGTGGCACATTTCTCAATGGCTTGATTCACATAGGATTAGAGCATTTTTCAGCCGGTAGAGCAGGGGAGTTCCCGGCTCGGGGTCTGACTGAAAATCTGGTCAAATTAGGTTTTCGAGCAGGTCGACTGAAAACCGGAACACCTCCTCGTCTGGACGGGAGAACCATAAATTTCTCAAAAACCATTCCTCAGTATGGTGATGACCAACCAAAGCCATTTTCCCTCCGCACGAAAACTCCTCCCCAGAATAAATTGCTCTGCTATCTCACCTATACCAATCAAGAGACTCATCAGCTTATCTTAAATAATCTTGACAGATCTCCTCTTTTCAGCGGGAAGATCAAAGGAGTGGGTCCCAGATATTGCCCCTCTATTGAGGATAAGGTGGTCAAATTCAGGGAAAAACCGAGACACCAGCTTTTCTTAGAGCCGGAGGGCATGGGAACCAATGAGTTTTATGTCAACGGATTTGCCACCAGCCTGCCGGAGGATGTTCAACTTAAGGCATTAAGAACCGTGCCCGGACTGGAAAATGCTAAGATGATGCGAACCGGCTACGCAATTGAATATGATTATTTTCCTCCTATACAACTAAAGCATACTCTTGAGACGAAGTTAGTGGAAAACCTCTTCTTTGCCGGGCAGATCAACGGGACCTCAGGTTATGAAGAGGCGGCAGCACAGGGCGTTATGGCAGGGATAAATGCGGTTTTGAAAATTAAGGGCAAACCTTCCTTTGTGCTAGAAAGAAGCCAGGCTTATATCGGCGTTTTGATCGATGATCTGGTCACCAAGGGGACAGAAGAACCTTATCGTATGTTTACTTCTCGAGCTGAATACAGACTGATTTTGAGAGAAGACAATGCAGACCAAAGGCTTTTGGAATATGGGCATACATACGGACTTGTCTCAGAAGAGGTGCATACACGTTATCGAGAGAAGATGGAAAAAGTTCAGAGAGAAAAAGCGCGGCTAAGAAGAGTGTTTGTCTCATTATCCTCTTTTGCCCATCTTTTAGGGGAGATGGTTCGACAAGCTCACCACCCTGTGGAAAACAACAGAAAGATGTCTTTAGCAAAGATATTGAAGATGCCAGAGATTACCTACGAGGATTTAAAAAAGGTGGACTGGGAAGCGCGAGAGATTCCTCAAGAGGTATATGGTCAGGTGGAGCTTGAGCTGAAATACGAGGGATACATCAGAAGGCAGATAAAAGAGATCGAGAAATCCAAAAAGCTTGAATCAATGCGCATTCCGGAGGAGTTTAGCTATGACGGTTTAATAGGGTTCAAAATGGAGGCTCTGGAGAAATTAAAGAGAATCAAACCGATCTCTGTGGGACAGGCAACTCGAATCTCCGGGGTGTCGCCGGGCGATATTGCGGTTTTGATGGTACATCTCAAACAGTTTATGGCAAAGCGGTCAATGGATTAAACGGACGGGCCAACGGATTGAACGGATGTAACGGATAGAATCCGTTTAATCCGCTACATCCGTTGACCCTTTTGAGTGTTTCACGTGAAACATTTCGTATGAATGCATACGCATCTTATTTTTCCTCAAACTAATTATCTCAAATGTTCTCTTCTCAGGAGTTCGGTCAGTTCAAAAGAATCTGTTCTTCCTTTGGAGTAAATCTCTCACAGGAGATGATAAGTAAGTTCCAAGCTTACATTTCCTTACTTCTGGAATGGAACAAAAGAATTCATCTTGTCTCTAAAAAGGATGCCAAAAGCGATCGGGTTGTGAGACACTTTATCGACTCTCTTTCCATCTTCAAAGTAGTTGACCCACCAAAGGATACAAATCTTTTGGATCTGGGCTCAGGGGCAGGATTTCCCTCTATCCCCATAAAAATTGTCAGAAATGATGTCAAAATGACATTGGTGGAATCAATCCACAAAAAGACGCTTTTTCTTCAAAAACTGAGTGAATCTTTGAAACTTCAAAGAATCTCCATCCTAAATCAACGAGCGGAGGAACTTGCAGTTCACACTGACTTCAGAGAAAAATTTGATCTGGTTACAGCAAAGGCTTTGGGGAGGCTCGAACATATTGTCAGACTGGCCATGCCTTTTCTGAAAAACGGTGGATTATTGGTGGCGTATAAAGGGAAAGGTGTGAAAAAAGAAATTGGAGAGATTGGTTCTCTAAAACAATGCCTAATCAAAGATGTGGTCAAAATTAAGATACCGGAAATGGATCTGTTGCGGTGGCTAGTGGTGATAGAGAAGGTAGGATAGAATCTAAGAGGAAGTTAAAGAGCTTGTATCTTCTGGCTTGCGTCCTTCTGGTTTACAAATCTTTCTGGAGAATCTCAGTATTCAATACTAAATGCCTTTTTCCTCATTTGGCCAAGGAATCTCTGCTTCTGCTTTAAATTGTAATAGCTGGTTGTTCTCTGTGCACCAATGATGTTACCGATATGAAAAAGGCTGGTGACACAGATTCCTACATATGTGGTGAGGTAGTTATCTTTGAAATTCTTGTCGTACTTATAGGCAGCATAGGTTGCAAATGCGAAAGCACTTACGTATAAAAAGGCTTGAATTCCATCGTAATAGTGATGGCAATAAAACTGGCCACTGCCTGGCAAAATAGTCGACAAGCCGACAGCAAGATAGGGGTTCTTACTCCTAATACCTTCGCCTTTCAGGATTTCCTCTGACAATCTTTTTGAGAGGATACCTACCTGCCTCGGGCCGAACTGCTGAAAGACCTGCTTGTAGGTTTCACTGGCGGCTTTCCAATCGCCTCGTTCCGACTCCAGTAGGGCAAGGTAGTACAGGGCGAACCCCGTGGTATCCGTGGGAACGACTTTCTGGAAGTAATCCTCGGCCATCCAGTAGGTCCTTAATCCGTAGTAGTTTAGTCCCAGATATATTTGTGCACGGGTGGAGTAACCATCATCCAGTTCGGGCTGATTAAGTAATCTTGATAAAAACCTGATAGATGCTTTGAATCTGTTACTCTTGAGATAGGCCCTGGCAATTTGCAGCAGACAGAAGTTCTTCGTCTCAGCATCATTGGAGAAATACGCTATTTGCTTATACGCGGATATGGCCCTGAAGTAGTCTTGGTCGTTCATAAGAAAGCGGGCATAATCCAGTTGAGATTGTGCGAAGACATCTGGATGCGCCGTTGCCAAGAAAACGAAAACAACCAGCAGCACAAGGCACCCTGGGATCACCTTTTTTTGAGCATACCGTCGGATTCTGCCCCTTGGAATTTGGCCTCGCCATAGGGTTGGTTTAGAGCTTTGGCAACACAACGATCGAACAAGGAGGCCTTCACTGTCTGTCCTTTCCAAATAGATAAAACGAATCGTCAAGTTTCAGAACTCCTGCTTCAGTTTCACGTAATTGGTAATGAAGATAGCTTCCCACATTTTCTCTGTAAAAATGCCGATCGATGAAAAAACAAATGCCTAAGATAATGCCGTATTTTCTGATTGACTGATAGGCATAGTCGGAGCACGATATGTAAAAAGGGCATCGACTTATCGATTGAGGTGAAATCTCTTGCTTATAGAATCCTATTAGCTTACCGGCAAGCAGAATATATGGACTTGTCACGTAATCACGTCTGCTCTGAAACGCAGAGTGTATGGGAACAACGTCCTCTGGTTCCCATGATGAAAGCTCAACATAACCCTCGTCCGCGCACAGAATTGACGATGATAAAAGGAACGTGCAAAGAATCATCAGTATCTTTGCTCTCATAAGTCTATTTCCCGAATAACAGCGAGAGACTAACGAAGGGCTGAAAATTCACCAGAGCTGCCGACACGTCTTCTTTGGCGTAGGATGTGCCCTCCTCCTCGTTAAGTCGATCCAGCAGCTCATCATATGCGTCCGGGTAGATCATAAAACCGGCTGATATGACAATTCTGTGGGACTTTTTAGCAATACTATAGTCAACGCCACCACCAAAACCAACCTTCGTAATGGTGTTATAGCTTGCACCCAATTTCAGGCCCAGACGATCTTTCCTGTCAGATTTAGTCAGAGCAATACTCAGTTTGGCTCCCACAACTCCTGGGAAATAGAGTTTGAAATAGTTTTTTTCGACAAATGGACCTTGAATCTGCCAGAATACAAATAAAGGGACCAGGCCCCCACCCATTTCCAACCTGGCCGTATGTGAACCAACCTGGGCGATCCCTCCAAATCCATATTCAGTCCCTGCGGTAACACCAATTTGACCATTTGCAGACGAGACTGGGCCGAGAAAAAGTAAGGTAACCAAAAGAAGTATCTTCGTATTCACGATGGATTCTCCCCTATTTGGATTTCCGGTGGATAAACCTCAGATAGGGTTGCTTCTTTCGGTTTCAGCTTCCGCCGCCCTTTTGTCTTGAAGAAGCAACCCTATCTCTGTGTGGGTTTCTACAATCTTACCAGAGGGATTACCAGTGTCCGTAATTGGCCATCGGAGTCCATTGCCCGGAAGACAGCGTAGGTTTCCGAAGTATGTTCGTCAAACAATGCAGTGACAAGCGTAATATGGATCATATCGGGCTCCAGTTTATACATAGCGCCGTTGACCGCATCAATGATTAATCCGATAACCCCTCCACATATTAGATTCCCCAAGTAAGTTGCATCAAATTCCTTCGAAATATGGACCTTTGCTTCCTGGTATCCAGCCAAGTTGATGAATACATCGTATTCTTGCTTCCGTTTGAGTGTTGCGCTGGCTGGGGTTTTTCCTGTAAAAACAACAACACCACCAACGGTCTTGACTGAGATTTCTGCCTGATCCGGACTAGAATTGATTGATACATCTTGCTTGGTTCCGTGTATTATTGACGCACAACTCAAACACAAAGCACACAGTCCGATTGCCAAGATTCCGGCCAAAATAGATTGAGCTATACCTCTCATTATCCCTCCTTTCATTGATTTGATGAGTTAAATGGAAGCTGGAACCGGTTTTTTGCTCTGTCATATAAAGTCCTATAAGAGAATTATGGCTTTTATACCAATAAACTGGCGTCAACTAAACAGTACTGTAAATGTCTCTTGCAGTATCCCACGTCATTTACCTTATGCTTTTTCAATTTATAATACTATTCTATTCCCTTGCAAAAATCAAGCATTTTTTTCTTTCGTTCGAAAATATTTTCATGCTTTTCAATTTAACGTTAGGAAAGCGGTCAACATGCGGTTGCAATCGAGAAAAGATTTCATCTGTCAACAAGCGATTGATTGCGCTTCGCTGGCTAACATTTTTCTCTTAAAATCTCTTGCTTTTTTTGGCAAAAGCTGTTATTTATGGAAAAACATTGGAGGTGTTCTTAAACCTGTAGGTTCGAGGAGGGGATAAGAGCTTGGGAAGGATAATCGCTGTTGCCAATCAAAAAGGGGGAGTGGGAAAGACTACCACCGCAGTTAATCTGTCCGCCTGCCTGGCGGTGGCTGAAAAGAAGACCCTGCTTGTGGATATCGACCCTCAAGCTACCTCCACCTCCGGTCTGGGAATTGAAAAAAACAAGTTGGAGAAAAGTATATACGAAGTGCTGGTGGAAGGCTTTCCGCTGGATAAGATTATTCAAAAGACAGAGCTATCTTTTTTGGACATAGTCCCCTCCCATCTTCGATTGGTAGGGGCAGAGGTGGAGTTGGTAAACATGTTGGCCAGAGAGAAAAAGCTTAGCCTTGCTCTGGAGCCAGTAAAAGAGAAATATGATTTCGTCCTGATCGATTCCCCGCCATCCCTGGGTCTTTTGACCATCAACACCCTCACCGCGGCAGATTCCATCCTGATACCTATCCAGTGTGAATATTATGCCCTGGAGGGTTTGGGACAGCTTTTGAATACCATAACCTTGGTGCAAAAAAGCTTAAATCCCCGGCTTAAAATCGAGGGCGTTCTTCTTACCATGTATGATGGAAGATTGAATCTATCCAAGCAGGTGGCAGAAGAGGCGAGAAAGTATTTCTCCGACAAGGTGTATAAGACAATCATAAATAGAAACGTGAGGCTTTCCGAAGCACCCGGCTTTGGCAAGCCTATAATACTTTATGATATAACGTCCACTGGAGCGGAAAACTATTTGAGTCTGGCAGAAGAGATATTAGATCACACGATAGAGGTCCCTGAAACGATTTATGCTATAAACGAATGACGAATAACGAATGACGAATGACGAATGACGAAAAACCAATGAGGTTGAGAATGCATAGAAATGCTTTGGGAAAAGGATTGGAGGCGCTGATTCCTGAACCTTCACAGGAACTGGTAAAACCGGAGAAGCAACCGGAAAAAGGATTGGTTAATTTGAGGGTGGATAAGATCAAATCGAATCCATATCAACCCCGCACAAGAGTGGATGAAGAGAAGCTTTCCGAGCTTTCCGCCTCTATAAAGGAAAAAGGGATCATTCAGCCGGTGGTGGTAAGACCGGTGGGAGAGGAATTTGAATTGGTAGCCGGGGAGAGAAGATTTTTAGCGGCTAAAAAGTTGGGCTGGGAAAAGATTCCCGCCATAATCACAGGAAAACTCTCCAAGGAGGAGATGCTGGAACTCTCTTTGATCGAGAATCTTCAAAGGGAGGATTTGAATCCGATTGATACTGCCACAGGCTACAAAAGGCTTTTAGAGGAATGCCATCTTTCACAGCAACAACTGGCACAAAAGATAGGAAAGGAGCGCTCCTCAGTTGCCAACACATTGAGACTTTTAAATTTGCCAAGGGAGGTGCAGAAGCTCATCTCCAGTGGAACGTTATCTGAAGGACATGCCCGGGCAATTTTGTCTCTATCCACTGAGAAAGAAAAAATCAATTTGTCCAGACGGGTGGTCAAAGAAGGGCTTTCCGTGCGGAAGACAGAAGATTTAGTTTATGGAAAAAAGAAAACTTCTGCCACGAAACAGAGAGCAAAGGTCTCTCCAGCGTTTTTTGAGATCGAGGAAAAGCTAAAACAATTTTTCGGAACCTCGGTGAAGGTGAGCGGGAAAAGGAAGGGTGGAAAGATCGAGATAGAGTTCTATTCGGAGGAGGATCTGTCCCGGATATTGGAATTGTTGCAGATAACCTTATAACCGTCATTCTCCGGCAAGGTTGATCCGTTTTCTCAGGAGAAGGGGTGGCCGTCCCGCCTTTGGGAGGGTGTCTAAAAAGTTGAATTTTGGTAGCCGCAGGCTTCAGCCTGCGAAAATGCCCCATTGATTTCCAATAACTTACGCAACCTAAAGGTTGCGGTTACCACTTGAAACCAGAGTTTTGAGACAGACTCTTGGCGGGACCAGGTGGAAATAGGAAGCAAGAGAAGTTCTCTCTCAGTCAGCAAAGAGGACGAGAATCCTACTTTTTAGAAAAACAAAAAAGTAAATGCCAAAAAGATACGTCAACTTTCTCATAGTTCCTGAAGGAAACTCCAAAAGCTTAAAGTTCAAGTTGTCCTTCTTCTCAGCCCGTGTGATAGCGGGTGTGGTGGGCTTTCTTCTGGTTTTTATCGTAATTTTAAGCGTTCTTCATGGAAGGCTCTTATACGAGGTGATCATAGGAAAGTCGCTAAAGCAGGAAAATGAAAGCCTAAAAAGATACAATGCCAAGGTGGTGGAGTTAGAAAAAGAGCTTTCCGAATACGAAAGGTTTGTTCAGAGGGTGGCGCAGTTAGCCGGGGTTAAATATCACGGAGAGAATGAAAGTCAATTAGCCTATTCTCCTCAAAGTATAGAGCCACCCGACAGAGAAGCGGTTTTTAACTTCATGGAAACAAAAAGAGAGATAATATCTTCCCCAGACTCGATTTCAACCCAACCTGACTCCCTGTTACATATCCCGATGGGCAGGCCCATAGAAGGATGGATCACGCAGAGGTTTTCAATGAATATCCCTGGCTTTGGACGGGAGCATCCGGGAGTGGATTTTGCGGCAAAGATAGGAACAGAGGTGAAGACAACTGCAAGTGGTAAAGTTATTTTTGCGGGTTGGGACGATACGTATGGAAATCTGGTGGCGGTCGATCATGGGAACGGGTACTTGACCTATTACGGACACAATTCAAAGAATTTAGTAAATGTCGGCGATGCCATACGACAGGATGATGTTATTGCACTTTCAGGAAATACTGGCAGAAGCTCAGCTCCCCATCTGCACTACGAGATCAGAAAAGATGAAGTTCCTATTGATCCTGAGGATTTTCTAAGGCAACATTAAAAGCAAGCTATGAAAAACAAAATAAGCAAAGGAGAGGGAGGATTGAATACCGTTATTGGAAAGGATTCCATAATAGAAGGGACCATTGAAGTTCAGGGCGGGCTTCGAGTCGATGGCATTGTGAGAGGGAGAATCTCCGTTACAGAATCAATATCTGTGGGAGATAGCGGCAGAGTAGAGGCAGATCTAACTGTTAGAATTGCAGTAATTGGTGGAAAGGTGGCTGGAAACATCTTGGCAGAAGATAAAATTGAGTTGCAGTCCAAGGCGGTAGTGGAGGGGGACATAACTACTAAAAATCTGATAGTAGAGGAGGGGGCAGTATTCCATGGCAGATGTAATATGAAAAACTTTTCGTCCGAAGCGCTCCCACCTGAACAGTAAGTTAGCAAGGATAAAATCCCCTATTTAATTAACAAAAAGTTCCTAATGTTAATAATTGTCGGATGAATGTGGAAATTTTGTTAATTTATTTTGTATCAATAGGTTAAATCGAAAAATTAAAAGTAGAGCAAGCAAGGTTATCCACATTTTTTGTATAACCGCTAATAATGGTATAAGTTAAGAGACTTTACCAAATTTATTCATTAAAAGATAAGGGCAAAATCTTTATTTGCGTTTGCATTACCTCTTTCATAGAGGAGTTTTGCGAATAGTAGGTGACATGTTGAACAATCCTACTCCTTAATAATTTCTTACATCGCATTGAACAAATGCTCTTGATCTTTATTATTTTGATAATTGGTGGAAGCGTTTCACTTTGGCTCCTCCGTTTTTATCTTTTTTCTTTCCTTACTTATCTTTCGGCAAGATTTGAGCGAAAGGGCAAGGATTTCCAGCTTCTCAGCTCACTTCGGGAGAACCTCATCCACGAGAGAAAGAAGAAGATGGCGGGACTGGAGATGATACTCAGCAGTTGGGAGAAGGGGGAAGAGATCCAGCCCCGATACGAATATTTCGAAGAACTCCTTGGTCAGTTGAAAGACCTTATTCAGGAAGAAAAAGGAAATTTGATGGCAGTCACCAAAGACATCTTTTTGTGGGGAAAATTATGGAGCATGCTCAGACGAATTGAGAAAATGTCAAGACAGAAGAGAGAAGAATCCGATGTGACAAGGTTGAAAAAAGAGTTAGCCCGTTTTCAAAATCTGATAGACGAGGTCGTAGAAGAAGCTACTGTGAGGTTCTCTTTTACACTTACCCAGGTAATAGGAGAATCTGTGAAAATAGTGAGGATTGAAAAATCCCAGCTTAAGAACATAAAGATCGAAGAGCAACTGGATGAAGTAGCTAATACCATTCGATTCTCCTACGATAAATTCAAGGAATGGCAAAGGGTCTTGACCAACCTGATTCGCAACGCGATAGAAGCAGTGGAAGCCAGACAAGGGGTGGAAGGGGTAGCCGCAGACTTCAGTCTGCGGGGGGAGGAAAGGAATTATTGGGTCAAAATCTCCACCAGACCAAGAGAGGAGGGTGCTGGTCGGGCAGGGGTGCCCGACCTACGAGAAGTTGAGCCTTCCATTCCTCGTAGGCAGGGCTTCCAGCCCGGCGAAGAGGTGTCGGTCATAATCGAAGATTCCGGCATTGGCATGGATGAAGTTACTAAATCTTCGTTTTACAAAAAAGGGTTCACCTCTGGAAAAGAAGGGGGCTTGGGTCTTGGGGTTAGTGAGGAGTCGGTGCAGTTTATTAACCAGTACGGCAACTGGCAGATTGAAACCCAAAAAGGTGTTGGCACAAAAATAACCATAAGCATAGATAGAGAAAAAGCCAAAGAAGCTGAACTCATTCTCCCCGCACCAAAACCTTTCTTCCGAACAAAGTTAGCCTTTGGCTTGTCTTTGATCTTGCTTGCTCTGATTGGCTTAGCCCTTCTTTTTGCCTTTGACAAGTATTCAAGATTCTGGGTGGATTGGAATCCAGCTTTGGCAGAGGTTAAAGAAAACTATCTCATCGTTAAGAACAAATCCAAAGACGTATTATGGGACGTGCTTCTGCCTTCTCGTATAATGTATTCACTCCCCAAACAGAGTGAACCTTTGGTCAAACTTGCTGATTTGGATGGTGACGGCAGAACCGAAGTTTTAGTGGGAATTGATTTTAATGAAAGAGCCACCGGTAAGTTCATCTGTTTCAATTACAGAAAAGAAAAGCTGTGGGAATTCCCATGTGGAGATTCAGGCATCTATCAAGGTTGCAACGCGTATTTCTCTCCAACACATATTTTAGTTGAAGATGTTTTTGGAGATTCTAAAAAAGAGATTATAGTCAATAGCGCACATTCGATCTGGTTTCCAGACCAGTTGGCAATATTAGATAAAAAGGGGAATAAGCTATCTGAATACTGGCATCCGGGCGTATTTAACTGTCTGTATTGCTTGGATTTTGATAATGATGGAGAGAAAGAGATAATCTTAGGTGGTGGGAATAACAGAATAGGTTGGCGCCCAGTCATTTCTATCCTCGAGCCCAAAAGAGTCTTTGGGCAGGCAATGCCCTATAATGCGGCGAAAGAAATCGAGAAGGCAAAAGAAGAATGGTATATAGTTTTCCCACATATCAAAAAGAGTCTGCCAGATGAATCTGAATGGGTGCATTTTCTGTCTTGGGTTTACCACATCCGATTGTTTACTGAAGACGATGAAGTGCAGGTTAATTTGGAAGACGGTAGAAACTATTTCCTGAGGTTGAATTTTGAGCTTAAAAACATCTACTTCAATTATTTTTCTGGTTTTCTCGGATGGAAAGAAAAACGGAATTTTCCCTATGACCTAACCGAAGAGGATGAGGAAAACTGGAAAAACATTGAGGTTTGGAAAGAGGGGGTAAAGATAAGATAGGAATTGCGTTTTTCCAGAATTTAGAAAGGAATTTCCAAAAATTAGATTTTGCTAATGTCAGAATAGGATTTATCGACAGTAATCCTCTCGGTTTATCTTTCCAGATAAAATAGTTATCCTCAAGCATGTCTTCAAGTTACTCTCCCCCTTCGCTTTCAATTTAAACCCAGAAGAATAACCTGGCATACAAGTTGCATTACAGAGCAGACACTGACGCACTAAGCTGGCTTAGTAAATGAAGAATCAACTTAACGTAAGGAGATTATGTCCAAAAAAAACAGATTCGAGCAGGCGGCCTGCTATTGTTCAAATCACAGGCATTGTCTCTATCAAGGTTGCCATTAAGGCATGAATTTCAACTTTTAAGTTAATTCAAGAAGCAAGAAGGAGGAGGACATGAAACTAAGACAGATGATTTTAGTATTGGGAATTCTGCTCTTGTCTTTTGGGTCATCGAGAGGCGAACCGATCGAGGTTATATGCCAGGCGGAAAAAGATGCTATGGTATACTCGAATGCCCCAGGCATGAATTTCGGTCATGAATATGATTTCGCTGTTGGTCCAGTAAGCTACATGAACGACTGGATGTACGAAAGCTACCTGCAATTTGACTTGTCCGCCATACCTTCGGGGGCACAGATTGTAGAAGCTAAGTTTGAATTCTACTGTTACGACAACAATATAGGAAGTTACTGCAAGGATTTGGAAGTCTATCCGGTACGAGATACTCCATGGGACGAATATACCATCACGTGGAACAACAAGCCGAATTTCTACAATTTCTCTTGCTATCCCGACGAGATGGAGCTATGCCCTGGTTATGAAGGCTGGTACATAATATCTGATAATTGCACGCCTCCTTGCGACTGTGAGCAAATCGTCCAAGCTTGGGTCAATTACCGCGATCAAGGAGGAAGCTGGCCTACCGCTTGCCCCAACTACGGCGTGAACTTCGGGGGTATCGCAAATTGGGAGGAGAACGACGGCGCGGCATACTTCTATTCTCACGAGGCATCGAACCCGGATCGTCATCCGAGGTTGAGGGTGGTGTATGATTCAGAACCCCCGAAGAGGATATATGGGTGGGTAGTAAACGAGGTTGAACCAGGTATCTGCGTGTCCAGCATCACGGTGAGACTTGGTGGCGCGACCACGACTGTGACGGATGGCGACGGCTACTTTGAGTTCACGGGTCTGCTCCCTGGTGATTACCGGGTCTGCGTTGATAACGAAGGCTGCGTTAAGGACTGGTGGTTCTCAGATGGCCAGTGCAGAGATATCACAATTGGCGATACGGATGTTGAAGTGAGTTTTGAGGCCACCGCTCCCGCGGTTACCATTGAAGGCACTGACAAAGTGATTGACTCTGACATCAACTGCGCTTCAGGACATGAGAATGACAATTGGTGCGAAAACACCTCGTTACGAATTGGTGACTATCGGTCTTCGCTCATAAGATTTGATATAGATGATATCCCATCTGGGAAAATCATCTTGGACGCGGACGTTAGTCTATTTTGCGCAGGTCAGATGGGGGGTGGGGGTGTCACAGTCGAATTGCGCAGAATAACTGGCGACTGGGGAGAATGCACTGTCAACTGTAATAATGCGCCCGGCTACTTGGCACCGGTAGCAACGGACGACTTCCAACTGGGTGAACGACACTACATCCAGATTGGTGATCTCGTCAGGGATTGGAACTCCGGGACTGAGGACAACTACGGTCTCTATTTAAGGGCTCAGGATTATCCTGCAAGTGGCCACTACGTTTCCTATAGCTCCAGCGAAGTTGGGAACAACCAAAGGCCTTTTCTGAAAGTAGCTCTGCAAGACAAACCAAAGTGGACAATTCTCGTGTACATGTGCGCTGATAACACCTTAGAGCAATTTGCGATGCAGGATCTCAACGAGATGGAAGAAATAGGCTCATCTAGTGACGTAAAGCTAATTGTCCAGGTAGATGGACGTGATGGAACATACCTTCCATTCGCAGATACTCGGATGTATTACATAACGCAAGACTCCGATCCCAGCACCATCGGATCAGTTCGTCTCGACGACGGAGACCCATTGGATCCTCTGGGTGAGGTCGATATGGGGGATTATCATGAGATCATCGAATTTGCCGAGTGGGGTTTCCGCAACTACCCAGCCGAGCATTATGCTTTGATACTGTGGGACCATGGTAACGGTTGGTACAAAGGAGTAGAGGAAAGCACATTTGTGGAGCCGTTCAAAACCTTTTGCAACGATGATAATCCTAATCCTGGTTCACACATTGACATATCAGACGGTGATTGGGAAAATGCGTTAGTGCAGATCCAGTCCCAGCTAAAGCGCAATATCGACTTAGTCGGCTTCGATGCATGCTTGATGCAGATGTGGGAGGTCCTTGACATCACTGATGATTATGCTGACTACATGGTTGGGTCAGAAGCAAAGGAGTTTGCCAATGGGTGGGCATACGATGAGTTCCTCTCCGTTCTTGTGGCTAATCCTTCATTAAATGCGCAAGATCTTGGACTCATAATTGTGGATGCAGCAATTGACGGGTCCGGACAGAGGACGCAATCCTCCGTGCAACTGAATCATGTTTCGACGCTAACAACTGCAGTTGATAACTTAGCTAATGAACTTATCACAGCAATGGAGAATGCGACCTACCAGACATTGATCAGCAACATTAGGGTAGACCTCAGATCTGATTGTCATGAATATGATGTGAATGACAACGGCATCTGCGACGACCACCATGTTGACTTATATGAACTGGCATCCCGGTTGCACAACGCTGCTGAGCTACCTGCTGAACTTCGGAATGCGGCAGAGGCTGTCACGGATGCAGTATCGTATGCAGTTAGTTGGAATAGAACAAGTCCAAGCTACGACTGGTCCGAGGGAATTGCGATTTACTACCCTTACACTCCCGCTTCGTACGATTACACCTATGAAAATTTGCCTGTTAGTGAGAGCACTATGTGGAATGAATTTATTTCTGGCAGAGTTATCGTTGTGAGCGAGCCTGCAGAGGGTGACATATGGCAGATCGGTAGCACCCACAATATAGTGTGGTCAGATCCATTCATGGGAGTTTACCAAATCGATTACTCGACGGACATCGGTGTGACATGGAAACCCATCGTAGATATCTGGTCATCTGGCAGTCCATATCCGTGGCAAATTCCAGATGATCCTTCAACGCAGTGTCGCATTCGCATATGCGAAGTTGACGGCGATCCATGTGGTCTGAGCAGCGGGAATTTCACAATACCTGAACAGGTAATCACGATCCAATTTCCCGATGGCGGCGAAATCCTAAAAGCGGGCGAGTGTTATGAAATAACTTGGACGACAAGTATGGGAGCAGTGGGTGACGTCAGAATTGATCTGTCGACAGACGGGGGGAATAGCTGGATTGATCCGCCAATTGTGGAGTCGGCTCCGAACACTGGATCATACGACTGGTGTATATCCAACCTAACCCTATCCACGAACTGTCGCATTAGGGTTTGTGAAGCCGACGGATCACCGTGTGACATGAGCGACGGCGACTTCACATCGGCAAGCATAATGGTTCTTCGGCCAAATGATCCAGGAATCAGGCTTTATGTAAGCAGGAGTTACCGAATCGAGTGGAGTACCCTGCCCGAAGGGAGTGTCGGCAACGTGGCTATTGAGTACTCTACCAACGGTGGTGCGAACTGGATAACGATTGAGGAAGAAATAGCGAACCAAAGTGAGTATCTCTGGACTCCGATTCCAAATACTCCATCAACTCTCTGTTACGTGAAGGTGAGCGCGGTGAACGGGGATCCGTGGGATCGCAGCAACAATTACTTCGCCATAGTCGCACTGGACCATATAGGAATAGAGGGTCCTCAAACCGTGTCTGAGAACTCCTCTGTGCAGTATCAGTGTCTGGCATATTACACTGACGGAGGTCAAGAAACCGTGGATCCCTGCAATGTAATATGGGGTGATGGTTGCGCCGGTGGAGACATTGACGCTTGTGGACTATTCACGACAGGCGAGGTTACTCAGAACGAGGAATGTCAGATTACAGCGTCGTTCACAGATGGTGACATCACAGAGACGACTAATATGGATATAACCATCGAAGATACCCAACCCTGCGAAGACCCTGTTCATTTTGTCGTCCCGGCCAGCACTGGAGACAGTTACAGCATCGTGATAGATTCAGCTTTTTTGGATGCGTTGGAATTGGAGAAATGTGACGAGATCGGCGTATTTGATGATACCGGAGGCGGATTGTTATGCGTGGGCGCCTCGGTATATTATCCCGATAGCCCTCCTCTTCCTTTGATTGCTTGGAAGGACGATCCTTTGACTCCTCAGAAGGACGGCTATACTGCTGGCGACACCATGTATTTCAGGGTGTGGAGCAAGAATCAGGATAGGGAGGAGTGCGCCTTGTCTGATTTCAAAGGTGCAGAAGATGGGACCTTTGAATGGGACCTTTTTTCTCAGCTTTGGTTAGAAGCCCCCTGTATATATGAATTGCCTTTGCATTCTGGTTGGCAGTGGGTCTCCACGAACATTGATCCCGATCCATGTGAAATGGAAAGCCTCTTTGCGGATTGTTGGGATGATCTGGGTATAATAATAGCCTGTGATGGTTCCTTCTGTATTCCTGGAGTAGGCTGTTGGATTGATTGCTGGAATGTTTTGGAGATGTACAAGCTTCACATGGCCGCGATGCCTGCACAATTCAGGTTCGTGGTTCCAAGGTTCCCCCAGATACCCCGATTCCCTTGCCTGGTGGTTGGAACTGTATTGCTTATTTTCCGGAGTGTCCACTGGAGCCTGAAACTGCTTTAGTGTCGATCTGGAATAACCTAGATATTGTGAAAAACGATGATGGAGAGTTCTGTATTCCTGGTGTTGGCTGTTGGATAGAGTGTATGGAATACAACGAAGGTTATAAGGCTCATCTTTCTAGTCCTGATACGTTGGTATATCCCACCAGTTGTCCGCCTTGCCCACCCCCATTTGCCAAGAGAAACAATTTTCCGGGATTCGCCAATGCCACTCACTTCGGTTATTTAGGAAAAACCGGAGAAAGTTACAGCATTGTCATCAGTTCAATTCAGGGATTTGAAATAGGGAGTGGAGACGAGATTGGAGTTTTTACCGCTCAGGGATTATGTGTTGGAGCCGCTGGATGGCAAGGTGAAAGAATGGGTTTGGCAGCTTGGCAGGATGATCCCCAGACAGAAGAAATCGATGGATATAGACCCGGAGAGAATATAGTATTTAAGCTCTGGGATAAAAGCGAGAACAGAGAAATTGATCTCACAGCTGATTACACCAGAGGAAAGGGAACATTTGGGAATGAATCTTATGCTATGGTGAATTTAAAGGCTGTGGGTTCAGTTTCCTCCACCCCGAATTTGCCCATGAACCTTTCCTTGAGCCAGAATTATCCCAATCCCTTCAATCCGGATTGTGAAATCAGATATGCACTGCCTAAAGATGCGGAGGTCACTCTATCCGTCTACAACGTACTGGGGCAAAAGATCAAAACCTTGGTAGATGAATTTCAAGCTGCAGGGCACAAAACCGTTCACTGGGATGGCACAGATGAGGATGGAAACAAGGTAGCATCAGGAATCTACTTCTATCGGATCAAGGCGGGAGATTTTACTGAAGCCAAGAAGATGATTTTGATGAAGTAGAGGGGAGACATGCGGCGCGAGCGGACCTTTAAGTCCGCTCCGCCGCCAGGGAGTAGACAGTAAATCTTATATACCCGAAGAAAGGAGTGTTAAAATGAAGTTTATAAAATTCGCAATAATGTTTTTACTTCTTCTTAGTCCCTGTGTGGCAACGGCAGGAGCCATACTGACTGTAACGGTAGTAGATGATAATGGGCCTGTAAATGGGCATTATGTTACTGTAAAGGCTTGGGTTTGGGATCGTGATAGAAGTCTGAATCGCTATATAACAAAAAGAGGATTTACAGGAAATTCAAAATATGAATACGACGGTGAACAGGTTTTTGTTTTTAATAAGAATGTTGTATTTAGTAGTACGAAACCGTCAATTATCATATGCGGAGGACCCTTTTCTAGGAAAGTTGTGAAGCAAGTTAGATTATTCGGATTTAAGGAACGCGTAACAGTACATAGGTGAGTTTTTCATTGTCGATGGGAGGGGCGGACCTTTGTGTTCACCCCTTCCGCACAGAGGAAGATGGTGGAGGATGGCTGAGTTATCCCAAAGTGAAAGGGTTCACCCATGGGAAAAGCCGCTCTTTCAGGAAAGAGAGAGCGGCTTCGGATTCAAAATACAGGAAAGGAGGCCATCTTGCGTGTTTTAAGGCTTGACTCGACTATAAATTCTGATATCTTAGAGTCAAAGAGGTCTCCCATGATCAAAGTCTTAATCATAGACGACGGGATCGACATCACCAACTACTGCCATCAGTTTATCTCCAATGGGTTCGAATATGACCACATCAAAAGCGGGGTGAATCTTTCCACAGAACTGAAGAAAAAAGTTTACAATCTAATCCTTCTGGATAAAAGCTTTACTAAAATTGGCAAATCTGAGCTTTTGGGTCCGGTGGAAGATGCGGATAATGAGGGATTGAGAATTCTTTCAGCGATCAAAAAGCTGGATAACAATATTCCGGTGATTATGGTCACTGCTCACGCGGATTATGATTCGATGTCCTCGGCTTTGCACCTGGGAGCTTTTGATTACGTGGAATGGGATGCTTTGCAGAAGGACTATCTGTTTTTAAAGCTGAAAATGCAAAGGGCAGTTCAGTGGGAGAGAAACACTCGCAGGGAGCTGGTTGAGAAATATAATCAGTGGGGTTTGATCGGGAAAAGCCAGGTTATGATCAAGCTCTTTCTGCAGATGGAAACTGCTCTGAATTCAGACTCCACGCTGTTGCTTCAAGGTGACACTGGAACCGGCAAAGACTTGGTTGCCAAGATCATCCACCTCCATAGCGGAAGATCCGCAAATCCATTCGTTTCGGTGAACTGTGCCGCTATTCCATCCACTCTTCTGGAGGTCGAACTTTTCGGGCATGAAAAGGGAGTGTATACGGATGCGAAAGAGAGAAGAGCAGGTAAGTTTGAGATAGCAAATACTGGCACCATATTTTTAAATGAGATAGGCGAGCTTTCAAAAAATCTTCAAGCTAAGCTTTTGAAGGTGATCGAGGAGAAAAAGGTGGACCCTTTGGGAGCATCCAAGCCGATTGAGGTGGATGTCCGCATAATCTCGGCCACTAACAGAGATATTGAAGCAACGATCGAGAAGGGGGATTTTCGCTCCGATTTGTATTACCGGTTGAAGGTGTTAGAGATCAAGCTTCCGCCATTAAAAGAAAGAATGGAAGATTTACCACTTCTGATCGACTACTTCATCCAAGAGAAATCCGAATTGGCAGGCAAGGAAATAGCCGGGATAACCCGAGAAGCTTTAGATTATCTAAACAAAAAGGAATGGGAAGGGAACATTAGGGAGATGGAAAATCTGATTGAATCTGCGGTGAAAAAAGCAGATAGATTGATTACTTTAAAAGACCTCCTGGAAACAAAAAACGTGACGGAGAAAACCTCTTTCTCTCCTCATGAGATATGTGCAAAAGAGAGCCCGGCTGAAGATTGCCCTGTGTTTAAAGATGCAGATATGAATCAGATCGAGAAGGTGGCCATAATGAATGCGCTCAAATCCAGCCGTGGACTGGTTGAATCTGCGAGCAAGGCTTTAGGGATTTCCAAAGCCACCATGTATAATAAAATAAATCAGTATCGCCTTACCCATCTGATTAAAGGGTATGTGCATCGGGAAAAATAAAGAAAGAGATTATAGGGGGCGTGTTGAAAAAGTTAAAGTGTGGGGCGGGATAAATTCCCGCCCCTATGGCGGACTATGAGCTATCACCCAGAGGGCAGGGTTCACCCTGAAGGGATTTCCCTCGATCCTGAGATCTTCGGGATCGAAGGACACCCTGAAGGGCATTCAGCCCTGCCAAAAGTGTTTTTAAACGGTCCCTATAGATTCAGTTACTGTAGAAACCTATCAAATCATCATATCACCCAGTTTTGAGCAGATAAAACTCCTCCCAGTCCTACCTCCTGCAAAAACTTTCTCACCGGAAGAGAAAGATACTTGCGCTTCTTTAAGACCACACCATATCCCAACTTTCCAAAATGCTCGGTAACCGGAATGTATGAAAGTGAAGTATCTTCGGTAGCTTCGGTTACCAGCCCGGAAACTATAGAGATCCCTTGTCCGATCTTCACATATTCCTGAATCACCGTGGCACCGCTGGTCTCGATTACGATGTTATAAGCCAGGTTGTTTTCTTTGAACACGCTTTCTGTCCTTTTGCGGATGGAGTTCTCCTGCTCATATAATATCAAAGGTTCCCGCCCGATCTCTTTTAGGCTCACTTTAAGTCGCCCTGCCAACCGATGGTTGCTTGGCACACACAGAAACATATCGTAGGACCACACTTCATAAAAAGAAAGATCCATAAAATTGTTCCAAGAGGAGGTGATACCAAAATCTGCATTTCCAGCAGAGACTATATCCAAAATCTCCGTGTCCAGAGGTTTGTTCAAAATCACTAGTCGGATCTCCGGATTATGTTTTTTAAAGGCCTGGACGATCTGGGGCAGTTTGTATTGCATTATTCCACGATAAGCAGCCATGGTGACTGTGCCTTCAGGAGAGCCGGACAGCTCTGCGAAATGAATCTCAATGTTGTCCAGAGTTTGCAAAATAATGTCCACATAAGCCAAAAGGATTTTACCGGCAGGAGTTAGGGTGATGCCCCGCCCCACCCTTTCATACAATTTGACCCGTAGCTCCTCCTCCAGAGCCTTCACCTGATGACTCACCGCCGATTGCCCGATATTCAGCACTTTTCCGGCTTTGGAAAAACTGCCATGCACCCCCGCCCAGTAAAAGCCGCGTAACGTTTGTAATTCCATATTGCCTCCGAAAATTCTAGCGATTCAAATCCTTTTTAGCATAGCTCAGCACTTTTGGGTTGCGCCTCGAGATATGAAAAGTTCGGATCATATATGAATACTTATACGGTTTTCTATTAAAATAGTATTTTGATTCATGTGTGTCAACCGATATTTTGTATACAAGAGCAAAAATTCAAGGTTAGGAAAAGGTAAGCTTTAGAGGAAAAGGTGGTTTTATTTCAAGCGTGTGGTTTTAGAATCTAACTTAAGTAGGGTTCTGGTATAAGAAGATAAAAAGAAAGGAGAAAGAAATGTTTCAGCCGATTATGTTCACGTTGAGGGCATCGGTAGTACCGTTTCAACTGCTTCGCCCACTACCCACCATTTTTGCCAGCGTTCAAGGTATCACCGGAGAAAATGCACCTTCGGAAATGCCTGCTTTAGTCAAACAGGAATTTGACTCTCATTTAAACTGCATATTGGAGATGGTGAACGCTCTTTCCGAGATGAAAGCTCTACACTCCACCGATCAGGAAAAACTTTCGCAAATGATAACTG
>JAGMFA010000039.1 GCA_023127875.1 Candidatus Zixiibacteriota bacterium | reverse complement strand
GTTTTATTGAAAAATGGTGGTTGGTAAATCCCTTGGCAATAATTGGCATTACCATTGCTTATCTTAGACCGACAACAAAGTTTCCTCACTTTGGGCACGTCTTGTTGAGCACCTGGGCGTCGTTATTCCACATTATTATGGCGATAGACCAAACCTTAAATTGGTTTTCTTATTTAGTCGTTTTTTTCTTTCTATTTATCGCTGTTTGGCTGCCTTGTTGTGTAAGCGATATTGCATTTCCTCTTTTGTTTGTAAAAGATGCAGAGAACAAGATAAAATGAGTTCCAACTCCAGCTTAAAAATAGTGGAATGTTTCCAAAATAACATCGTGTTCTAGTGTTTTGTTAAATAATAACAGATATATTTGTCTTGACATCTTAAGTCTTCTGTGCCCGCCAGGTCCCCTGACCTGGCGGGAGGTTTCTGTCGGGTCGGGGACCCGACAGGCACACAAAAATTACAAAAGAGAACATATGTTATTTAATAAAGCACCAGCTTGTATTGCGAGGCTTGCCCCGAGCAAAAGCGAGGGAACCCGGACGAAGTAAGGGCGATTCATGTGGAACATCCCGCCAGAGGCGGGGAATTGCCCCTACCCGGAGATTGCTTCATCCCGATTTCAGGGGGACTCGCAACGACAAACTATTATAACATTATTTAGGAAAAATGTAATAGGATGGTAAACTTAAATAGCTTAGCCGAGATTTTAGGAGATAACCGCGACCTACCAACATCATGCCCAAATTCAAAGTCACGGTAATTGGAACCATAAACAAAGATACCATAATCTTTCCAAACGGGAAAAGAACAGAAAGCTTCGGTGGGATTATGTATAATTTGTCTACTTTGTCCTCCTTGGGAGGAAAGTGGATGGAGATTTATCCGGTATGCAATCTGGGATATGATGTTTACAATCAGGTGAAAAAGATTCTGAAAAACTTTGATAATGTTAAATTGGATGGGATCAACAAAGTGGGGAGAAAAAACAACCACGCATATCTTGTGATTGACAAAGAAAATCAAAGGGAGGAGTTTCTTAAAAACAGAGTCCCCGCCCTAAGCTTTACCCAGCTCAAATCATTTCTTGATAGTGATGCCATTTTGGTTAATTTCATCTCCGGGTTCGACATCAGCCTTAATACCTTGAAGAGAGTTCGAAGAAACACGGATGCTTTGATATTTATGGACATACACAGTCTCACGCTGGGGATACATAAAGATGGAAAGAGATTTTTGATTGCGCCAAAAAGTTGGAGAGAATATTTAAAACAAGCAGATTTTGTGCAAGCTAATTTGCCGGAGCTTTTTGTGCTTTCTGGTGAGAGCTTGAAATCCTCAAAAGATATCCGGGACTTCGCAAACTATGTTTTGAGTTTGAGACCAAAGGTATTACTAATTACCATGGGAAAAGAAGGGGCACTCATGATCTATAAAGACGGGAAAACCTGTAAGCTCAAAAAGTGTGCTGGTATAAAAATTCGAGGATTTAAAGACGCCACCGGATGTGGAGATGTGTTCTCGGCTGGGTTTTTGGTAAATTATCTTCACGCCGGAAAGTTGAATCAATCCCTTGATTTTGCCAATCGGGTTGCGGCAGAGAAGTGCAAAACGTCCGGGGTGGAGAGGGTAACCAAATTATTAAAAAAATGGTCTCTCTCCAAAAGAGTTGCCAATGCATCCGCAGGATCCATAGGATAAGCTTATGGCTGTGCCAAAAAAGCAAAACTGTGACTATTTTCTATCTCGCTCCCTTTGTCTCCCTCAGAGAGAGTCCTTCCCTCAAACTGTCTCGCATTGAGTGCACCCTAAGTGGTCCGAATTTGAATCTCATTTGTCCATTTGGATCCATAGGAAGTCAACTGACCATAGAACTGAAATTCCAGACTTCTATTTGGCGACATTTAGAGAGTCGATAGCTCTGATTACAGCCCATCTAACAAATTACCCCAGAATCTTCTCCTTGAAACCAAGCGCATCCTCAAACATATAAACATTGTTGAACATGAAATAGACTAAATCGAAAGCTTTCCCAAAAGCTTTGAGCTCTTCCAGATCAGAATCGGCATATTTATACCTATAACCTGTCTTTCCATGTAATCTGAAATGGCCCATCTTTCCGGCAAATGGCTTGTCCCCCGCCTGTGGTGGGATCTTCGATTTGAACGGATCCACACAGGGAACAAGATTCAGCCTCCGACACAGAGCCGAAACCTCCTTACTTTCCCATTTCCCTCTTGGTTCCCAAACCAAAACATATTCTTTTCTTTTGATGGTTTTAAAAAAACTTTCCAGATTCTTCTCATTTTCCGGGATAGGTTGAAAGCTTGCCGGACATTGAAAAACTATTATTCTGGCTTTTAGGATCTGAGCCATTTTTTCCGTCTCTTCCCAAGCCTTAAATACCTCCTCTGTCGGTTTAAAGAAGCCGTAATTTTTCTTTTTTGATTCGGGAATGGCAAGCTTCAATCTGCGGTAGGTGGAGCTGGAGGGTGGATGAGTGATCAACTGCCAGGCTTTCAGCATGAACTCAAAATCTGGGGGTGCTTGTTCCCTCCATTTGCGAACAGTCTTCTCCTGTGGGGGTTGATAAAAGGTTTGCTGAATCTCAACCACGTTAAAGCTTTTATAATACTTCTCCTTTGCAACCGGAAATCCGCAACAGCCGACTTTTATCACCATGAGCTAATTGGTTTTGGCGTTTCCCAAAGCCAAGGCATCAAGCACGTGTCAGAAATAGTTGATTTTGTTAACCGCTCCGCTTGGCGGGGCGCATGCTACTTGCACCCTAAAGGGCTTGTTGATAAAGTTACATTTTGGGGCAGGATAAATTCCTGCCCCTATGGGAGACAATTACTTATCATCCATAGGGCAGGGCATTTAGCCCTGCCGAAAGGGTTTTTCAACAGCCCCTAAAGGGTGTGGCTACCGCATCAATAGACTATATAAACCTCTTCATAAGTTCGTCTGTGACTTTGTCAATATCTTCCTTTGCACCTTCAAGCTGACTGTATGCCTTTTCAGCCCTCGCCATTCTATGTGGATTTTCCATATCGCTAAGTTGTGAAAAAACTCCAATCCGTCTTCCTAATTGATATAATCTTTGACGTTCCGGACCCATTGCCAGAAAGGTGCGTAAGATTTTAATCATGCAATCTTTGTCCCGGGGAAGGGCTCCTTCTAAATCCTGAAAGAGATTTAGAATATGATCACTTTTGACCACGCTGGTGATTCCTTCTAATTTTTCAATAAACATCCAGATCTCTTTTACCACCATAAGATCCGTGCATTTCTCAAAAACACCCGCCTGATGATCCTGAAAAAGCGGCGCATGGTTAGGAATTGCCAGCGTTCTCATCCTTATGAAATCCGGATTTATCTGGTTTAGCGTATCGGCTGTCTCCAGTGTATGTTCTTTCCAGAGTTTCTTTCCCCCAAGACCAGGCATGTAGTATTCTGACAACTCCATTCCTGCTTTTTTTACCTTTACTCCCGCTTGTATATGCATCTCCTTGGTGACACCCTTCTTGACCATTTTGAGGACCTCATCAGAGCCGGATTCAAGACCGATATGAATTCTGTTCAAGCCGGCATCCCCAATCGCCTTTAAGTCCTCCTCCTTCATGCGGGAAACTGTTTGAGAGCGGGCATATGACGTTATTCTTTTTATCTCTGGAAAGCGCTTCTTCAGGTGCCTCAGGATTTCCACCAGATCAGTAGGCTTTATTATCAGGCTGTTTGCATCCTGGATAAATACAGATTTCAACCCACCGGCAAAATACCAGTTGAATCCTGCCACAAACGCAGGCGACTTTTGCGGATCAATGTTTGCAGTTATTCTGTTGATCTCGCTTCGGGGTACACGACCCTGTTCGTCAGCTAATTCGCGAATAGCTTCCACGTGCTGGTAAACACCATCGATGTCCCTTTTGACATGCTCAACCGGACGGCGGGAGAACTTGGTTCCCTTGTACACGGGACAAAAAGTGCACTGGTTCCAGGGACAATTCCTGGTTACACGCACAAGTAAGCTGTATGCCTCACTTGGTGGTCGTATGGGCCCCTGCTCAAACCCAAGATAAGAATCGTTCGTTTCATTGTCCATTTTTTTCAGATGCTTTGGGGAATAGTCCAAGATCCCGTTAAAGGCGGGGGAATTCCGGTAGCTAATTGGCAAAGGCATCTGCTGGTGCCGATGCGTGGAAACTTCCCTCTTTGGTTATGAACGTGCGTCAGTGATAACTAATTCAGCGGTTTACGATAAGTCGTATACCGCTTGACTGTACGGAATCCCATGCTTTCATAGAGTCGTAGCGCCCCGCTGATGTTTTCCGCATCCACACTCAAGGCGGCCTCGGTCATGCCGTGTTCTTTGAGCACCTTGAAGCTTCGGGCGATGAGCGCGCGGGCTAAGCCTTTCTTCCGCCAGGGCCTTCGCACGGAGATCTCTTCCGTATATCCCCGCTTGCGGTCATATTCTAAGTTTTCCTTCTCGTGGATGAAGTTCAGGATCATGCCGGAGACCTCATCTCCGTCCCAGGCCACCTGCCACAGGGCAGGATTAAAGAAGGATTGCTCCTGCCAACGCTCAAACTCCTCTTCATGCCACTGGCTGGCACCCCAGTGATCCTGAAAAGCTTCGGCGGCAGCCTTAAAGATTTTTCGAAAGTGTTCTGGTTTAGCAGGTCTAACCTCCAGACCCCCAGACAGAGGCAGGTCCGGAATATCCTCCAGATTCGGGCGCACCATCTCGAACGAGTACCGTACCGGCTTGTAGCTTTCAGCAACCAGCAGAGATTCCCAGTCAATCTCCGTGTCGGCTGACCAGGATTCGAACAAGCGCGGCCCGTCGGTTGGATGTTTGGCGGCAATTCTTGACAATCGGCGTTCATTGTGGTGCAGCATGGCGCGGCGGATACCCTTACCTCGCCATTGGGGAAGCAAAAAGGCGAAGTGGACGTAAGTCCGGGCGCCATCTGATCTGAGAATCCACCAGACACGGCCAAAACCAATCACATCGCCTTTCACCTCGGCGAAAATCATGTCCTCATGCGGATCGCAGTTGACCAGGTGCCGGTAGGTGGCGGCAACATCCTCAACCGTTTCTGTGTGGTCGATTTTGTCCGTCTCTTTGCATCCTTCAATGACTGCGACCATGACCGGATAATCTCTCTCACCGTGGAAGCGGCGGAAGGTCAGTCCGGGGATGGCTGGTGAATTGGGTAATACGATTACATCTTTTGAATGATTGTTGGTTGACAACTTATTTTCCTTCCGGTTATGCTTCGGGAATTGTGATTCACGAAATCAATTGGTTTCAATATTCTCTATATACGAATGCTGGGAGGGAAATGTAGGGGTCGCATTTTCACAGGATCCGTAGGACATGCGACCCGCTCCATTCTTGGTAGCCGCAGGTCAGTTGACTTCCTATGTATCCAAATGGACAAATGAGCTTTAGCCTGCGTTTCTTAATCGCACCCTAAAGGGTGCGGCTACTCGATGAATCGAATTCCTAGACCTAGTTTCCTGTCAATTCTGGGGGAATAAATCAACTGTTCGTAACAAAACAGATCTGTAGCGGAGACCTTGAGGTCTCCACAACAAGAAAAAATGGAAGGCTGAAGCTCATCTGAGTTCCTATGGTCATTTGACTCAACTGAGATTCAAATGAACAAATGACCTTCCGCTACATTTCAGTTGAAGGACCCTTGCATAGCGAGCGGGAATTCATTATAATGATAACGTGAATGGGAAGACGACGAATATAATTCTATTGTTCGGGATTTTGTCCCTCTTGCATGGTTGCTCCACAAAAATCACCAAGTCTGTCGAGCCTGGCTGGCAATTGGTGCCTTGCGAATACAGGCTTGAAGGAGATGATGAGTCCGTTCTTTTGGTTAAGGCTCAGATAGCTGAATTTAATTCAGCTAAGATTGTTGCGCATACTTTCTGCTGGACCGTTTTCGGCGATACCCTCCATACCGAAACTACCCTTTACCCCCGCGAACATAAAAAAACTGATTACTACACCATCTTCACCTCGGACAGATGCCTGCCCATAAACTCGGTTCTCAGGTCAGTTGAGCTGTTCATAAAAAAATAGCCAACGGAGTAAAGCTACCCGACAATGCTGTGGCTAATCCTTTCTGATTAGCTTTAGCATATTCTGCGAAGGGGAGATTATTAGGTGCAATTTAAGGTTGACAAATGGTCTTACTTAATGTATAATCATTCCAACGGGCTTTCAAACCAACTTGTCGGACCAGAGAAGTAAGATAATGTACTCTCTCGGTCGCTGCAATACGCGACATTAATTGATGAGGATAGAGATGGGAGGAAAAGTCGGAGTGTTGATGCACTGATTTCTCAGTGCTCCTGAAGATAGGTGTGTAATGAGGAATATCATCACAATTGTGTTCGCCCTCCTTTTATTTGCTATTCCCGCCATTAGGCCTCTTATCCCCAGCGAATTAGAGCCAACACACAACATTGCTATCGTCGCATCTATCGTTCTCTTTCTCGCACACCAAATTATGCTTGTATGGAATCCGAGCATACCAAAAGAGGACATTAATAGCAAATTCCCCTTTTTCCAGCGTGTTCTCGCGGAGGTGAAAAAGAACATGGCAGACGAAATCGAGAGGTGTAATCCACAAAAGGCGATCACTGCTGATAATTTTCGATTGAATGTCATGCTTCCTGTTAAACGGAGATTTCTTTTTGGACGAGCTAGAATAAAAATTTTCTTCTACACTGACCAATACACTGAACAGGAGCGGAATATATATTGGTACAAGGGTAAGAAGGGTAGCGGGACTTGCGGGGAGGCGTGGAACTTAGCGCAGCCGGTGATCTTTGACAATAATAATCCAGATTACCGTCAACCGAAAAACAGGCTAGACGATAAACAAATGGCAATCGCCAGGATCGTGCAGATTAGGTCCGTGCTCAGTTTTCCTATCTGGGGGCTTCGCAAAAACCGTATAATAGGTGTGTTGAATCTGGATAGCGACCATAATGTGGATAGGGCATTTTTTGATCAAAAGAATGTTATTGACAGGGGATTACAGGAAGCTCACTTTATCGCTTATATTTTACCTGGTCGTGTTGTAGCTGTGTAGGAGGTATCATGGATATTATACCCGCATCAGACAAGAAATACGCTCACGTAGTCATATCAAAAGAGGATCTAAAGAAGATACAAGAAAAGGTCAAGAAACAGTTAGACGAAAGGGTCCGTCGCATATTCGCAAATTCCACGAGCCATGAAAAGAAATAAGATTTTCCTTGATCTCGACAACGTAATCTGCGATTCGGATAAAGTCGTCCGGGGTTTGATAACTAAGCATCTCAATATCTCAGCCAAAAAGCAAGATGTCGTTGAGTTCGATTACTGGCGAGCCCTAGACTACCCCAAGAGACACGAAAAGGACATTTGGAAAGAGTTCCATAGCAAAACATGTCTTATCGCTAAACCAGTTAGGTATTCAATAGATGCTATAAGGCGTTTGGCTTTATTTGCAGATGTTCACATTCTTACTGCTAGGCCACGCTCCGCTACGTCACCGACAAAAAAGTGGTTAACTAAACACAAGATTCCTTGTGTCTCCTTGCGTTTCTCAACCGAATCGCAAAAGATCTCAGTAGTATCGTCTTCTAATCAAGCCTTATTGGTTGAGGATAGGGGCGAAACAGCTGAGGAGATAGCAAGGGCGGGTAAGAAAGTAGTGCTTTTTGACAATCCATGGAACAAAGCTTTCGGGCACAAAAACATTATTCGGCTAAAGAACTGGCCATCAATCTACTATTATGTTTGTGGCTTTCAGGGCTACGCTAAAGCACTAATGCAGCTGCACCAGCGGTTGTTCGAAAAAGCCAAACTCGCTATGCGTAATTCCTACTCCCCATATTCGCATTATAAGGTTGGGGCTGCCCTTATGACAACAGACGGACGGGTGTTCTCTGGTTGTAACATCGAAAATGTAGCCTTTTCGCCAACTATCTGCGCGGAAAGAACAGCAATCTTCAAAGCGATTTCAGAAGGCTATAAGAAGGGCGATTTATTTGCTTTGTCAATCGCTGCTCGGAATTCGGCTGGGCTCGTAGACGACGCAAATCCATGCGGGGTTTGCCGTCAAGTAATGCAGGAGTTTTCTAGCCCCCATTACCCTTTACAAATTTCAGTCAGAGACAACAAGGATGGTTTGAAGCTTCGTTACCTTGATATGTATCTGCCTCTTTCTTTCCGCAAATTGTAAGGCAACATCTATTACTAAGTTGTGCCGAACTCTTTCCCTAACCTACCTTTGTTATACATCCAGATTTCTTACGTATTTGGCATTTTCTTCGATGAACTTGCGGCGGGGTTCTACCTGATCGCCCATCAGAATGCTGAAGATATGGTCTGCCTCAGCGCCATCCTCTAAAGCGACCTGAAGCAGGGTGCGGGTCTCCGGGTCCATGGTGGTCTTCCACAACTGCTCCGGATTCATCTCTCCTAATCCCTTGTATCTCTGTATGGAGACACCGGTTTTGCCCAGCCTTTCGATGTGGCGGTCTCTCTCCTCATCTGAATAAGCATAAAGCTCGGTCTTTCCCTTTTTCACTCGATATAAAGGCGGCTGGGCAATATATACGTATCCTCTCTCGAAGAGCTCTCTCATGTGCCGGTAAAGGAAGGTGAGGATCAAGGTGCGAATATGAGAACCATCCACGTCTGCGTCGGTCATGATGATGATCTTGTTGTAGCGAGCCTTGTTTATGTCAAGTTCACCCTTGATACCGGTTCCCAGGGCGGTGATCATGGCGCGAATCTCCTCATTGGACAAAACCCGGTCTATGCGCGCCTTTTCCACATTCAGGATCTTCCCCTTCAAGGGTAGTATAGCCTGGAATCTTCGATCTCTCCCCTGCTTGGCGGACCCGCCGGCAGAGTCACCCTCCACGATATAGATCTCACAAAGTGCGGGATCGCTTAGCGAACAGTCTGCCAGTTTGCCGGGGAGGGTGGATGTTTCCAGTGCGCTTTTTCTGCGGGTTAGCTCCCGCGCCTTTCTGGCTGCTTCCCTGGCTCTGGCGGCAGAAGAGGCTTTTTCCATAATCTTTCTGGCAACAGGCGGATTCTCCTCAAAATACTCCGTCAGGCTCTCCCCCAAGATCGATTCCACAATTCCCTTTACCTCACTGTTGCCCAACTTGGTCTTGGTCTGTCCTTCGAACTGGGGATCGGGAATCTTAACCGAGATTACCACCGCCAATCCTTCTCTAACATCCTCCCCCTCCAGGGCACCCTGCCCGTTTTTCAGCAAATTATTCTTCTGTGCATAGTTGTTGATAGTGCGGGTCAAGGCGGTCTTAAAACCGACCAGATGAGTTCCCCCCTCAATGGTGCTAATGTTATTTACATAAGAGAAGATGTTCTCCGTGTAAGAGTCATTATATTGCAGGGCAATCTCCACATCAATTCCATTTCTGGTGTTATGAAGATAAACCGGACGGGGATGTACCACCTGCTTATTCTCATTCAGGAACTCGACAAAGGAGCTGATTCCTCCCTTATACTTAAAAAGGTTGGATTTGCCTGTGCTCTGATCTTCAATTTCAATTTTTAACCCTCTGTTCAGGAAGGCTAACTCTCTCATTCGGGCAGAGAGAACATCGAAGCTGAAATCTGTTTTGTCGAAGATTTCCGGATCCGGCTTGAAGGTGGTTTTGTTGCCACTATGTCGTCCCTTTCCGATCTGCTTGAGTGGGACGACTGCGTTTCCTCTTTCATATCTCTGGTGGTACCTTTTCCCATCACGAGTTACTTCCACCTCACACCATTCGGACAATGCATTCACTACCGACACTCCTACTCCATGCAGACCACCAGCCACCTTATAGGTCCTGTGATCGAATTTTCCACCGGCATGAAGCATGGTCATAACCACCTCCACTGCCGGCTTCTTCTGGGTGGGATGAATGTCGACCGGTATACCCCTTCCATTGTCCTCCACCATCACACTGCCGTCTTTGTTAATTACCACCTTTATAGCATCGCAGAACCCACCCATAGCTTCATCGATACTGTTGTCCACCACCTCATACACCAGATGGTGCAATCCTTTAGTGGCGGTGTCACCTATATACATGGCCGGTCTTCGACGCACCGCATCCAGACCTTTTAAAACCTGGATAGTGGTAGCATCATAATGATGTCCCATCGGCTCGAATCCCTCCTCTTTCTGTTTTGAAGTGTCCATATAAAGTATCTTCTTCCCTCTTAAGATACTATATCTTGAAAATCTTTGTTACAAAAAAACGTAATTTACCTTGCTTCTGAGCGGAAAAAACCTGCTCGATTTGCGGTTCCTCTCAATTGGTAAACACTATATCTTTTATTACGTTAGCTTTTACGGATTGGTTGAGTTCTTTGATGATCTTTCCTTTGAGGAAAACCAGCTCATTCCGCCAACATGCGTTTTCTACCCTTACGAAGAGAATTGAATCTTTCACCCTTAGCGGATTGGTTTGAGAGGCGATACGATCACCAACCACTTCAGTCCAGTTTAAAAGAGACGTCTCCTCCTTTATCCTCCGATCGATTTTCAAGCCCTTCAAGGTCTTAACCAAAACCTTGTCTATTCTTTCTGGGTACCTTACCTTTCTTAGCATAACTCTTTAATATAATATAAATTAGCCTTCTGGCAAATGATTTTTCACATTTTCTCTTTTAGACCAAAAAAGAGAAAGGACCATTCCCCTCTCAGCATGGTCCTCTATACATTCGGTCTAATGCCCTTACAACAAACAAATACCAAACCATCCCCTTTTCACTCCGCCAAACGAAGCGGCATCAAAAGACAGAGATAGTCCTCCCCCTCTTTCTTTTCAGTGGAATAGATCTTGCCGGCTGATACTTCGGTGCCCAATTCAAACACCACCTCATCTCCTTCCGTCTGCTTAAGAACATCCAGAACATAGCTGGCATTGTATCCGACATCCATAGGGTCACCCACATAATCGCAGGGCACAGACTCTTTAGCTTCCCCTCCTAAGTCAAAGTTGGCAGAGGAAAGATCTAAGTTGTCTTTCTTAAGTGAAAACTTAACCTGATGGGTAAGGGTATTTGCTAAAATAGACATCCTTCTAACCGCGCCGGTCAAAAACTCCTTATTGACCACCAACTTTTTGTCGCTATCCTTGGGAATTACTTGCTCGAAATTGGGATAGGGTCCCTCAATCAAGCGAGAAGCCAAAATTGTGTCACCCAAGTTAAAGATTATATTGTTCTCTCCAAAGATAATCCCCATCTCTTTATCCTCATCTCCCAATAGTTTAATTAGAAGGTTGAGAACTTTAGGGGGGATTATGATATCCTCATGCAGACCTTTAAGTTTGGTATTCTTTAAAGATGTTTTGGCTAATCTATGACCATCTGTTGCCACCATCTGTATGTCGTTCCCGGAGGTTTGCCATAGAACTCCATTTAATGCGGGTCTGGTCTCGTCTGTGGAGACGGCAAATATGGTTTTCTTAATCATCTTCACCAGATCACCGCCGGATATCTTTATCTCTTTGGCCAAATTGACCGCCGGCAGTTTAGGATACTCCTCTGCTGGGATTCCAGATAGCTTGTAGTTCCCTCGCTCAGCTTTCAACTCCATACGATTTTCTGTTATGTGAATCTCGACATCACATTCAGGGAGCTCCCTTAAGATATCATAAAAAGCTCGAGCTGGGATGGTTAAAGCTCCCTTTTTGGTAGATCCAATGGGAATGGTAGTCATCACCGAGACATCTAGATCGGTGGCGGCTAACTTTAGTTTGGAGTTAGAGGTCTCTAAAAGCATGTTAGAAAGGACTGGTAGGGTAGTACGGGTGGGAATAGCATTCATAACATTCTGAACACAAAAAAGTATTTTGCTTTTAGGTAATGATAATTTCATAAGTCAACCTCCGGTGAGAATTATTTATTTCTGTTTTCACATAGATTATTTTTAAAAAATCACTAAAGAAGTAATCTTTTGTTAAATACTAATAATAATGTTGAAATGTAGATTATCTTCATTTGACGACTCTAAAAAAATACAACCTTTAGTGTTATATAGAAAATTAAAATTATTATATGTTTATAACCATCTTTAAAAAACATCTTTTTTTGATTAAGTGAAACCAAATTTCTTTCATCTCAACTTATCAAGGGGATTTCAACACAATCTAAACATAAAGAGAATTTATGATTTCATCCATCTTTAATTTAAAATTATAATCTTTCTTTAGATTTTCAGCCACTTGGGTACAGGCGTGAATCACAGTGGAGTGATCCCTTCCTCCAAAATGCAAGCCGATTGTTTTAAGTGAGTTGTTGGTCAGACTTCGAGCCAGATACATTGCCACCTGACGAGCCAGTGCAATCTCCTGGGTCTTTCTTTTGGAGCACAAACTCTCCGGGGAGAGATTGTGGCTTGTCGCCACTTTCTTTTGAATTTGTTCTATGGTGACCGGTTTGGTGCCATTTCTTATGGTATCTTTCAAAACTTCTTTAGCCAAATCAACCGTGATCTCTTTTGAATTGAGGGAGGCATAAGCCAAAAGACGGATCAAAGATCCCTCCAACTCCCGAATATTGGAGGTCACGTTGTCCGCGATGAAGGTAGCTACCTCGATAGGGATGGATATCCCATCTGATTCAGTCTTTTTATTTAGGATAGCTATACGGGTCTCCAGATCAGGGGGTTGAATATCTGTGACCAGGCCCTGTTGGAAACGGGAAAGCAGTCTCTCCTCCACTCCTCTTATCTCCCGGGGAGGACGATCTGAGGTCAACACAATCTGTTTTCCATTTTGATAAAGCACATTAAAGGTGTGAAAGAACTGAACCTGAGTGCTTTCCTTACCGGTGAAGAATTGAATATCATCCAGAAGCAAAACATCCACATTTCGATAAAGGTTAACAAAGTCTCGGGTGGTATTGGAGGTGAGGGAGTTGATGAAATCGCTGGTGAATTTCTCGCTGGTCACATAAAGCACCTTTATGTCTTCATACGCATCCCGGGCGAGGTGACCGATAGCCTGAACCAGGTGGGTTTTGCCCAGCCCCACCCCTCCATAGATGTAAAGAGGGTTGAATTTGGTCCTACCAGGAGCTTCAGCCACTGCCAGCGAAGCTGCCTGAGCAAATTGATTGCTGTCTCCCACCACAAAGGCATCAAAGGTGTATTTAGGATTGAGCCCCATCTCCCCGGGTGGATTTTCACCAAAATGTCTTTTTTTAGACGGCTGGTCGAAATTCATGCTCATCTGAGGATGATAGTCTTTCGAATCTTTGGACACATGAAAAGCTAAAGTGAAATCTTTCTGTGTCACATCCCGTATGGTCGTCTTGATCAAATCAAGATAATGCTCTTCCAGCCAATCCGCTACAAATTTATTGGGAACAGCCACTCGAATGGTCCCCTCGGGAGATGGAATTCCCCTGGTTGCCTTCAGCCAGGTGCAGAAACTTTGCTTTCTGATCTTTCTGCTCAGGTGGGAAAGACAATCTCCCCATAGCTTGCCATTATCTATTTCCATGTAAAATCACTCGCTTTAAGTGTATAAAAACTTTCCCTTTTCAGTTTCAGCGTATGAGAAAGGTTAATACTAAATAACAAACAATCCACATTTGTTGGCAACCTTTATCTTTTTGGTATGTAAAGGGTTGTCAGAACTCCAGTGCCAGGAGGAAGGAAGTTTCCCACAATTTAGCTACAATCTTAAACTCCCCTTACTTTTTCACTTGCAAATACTTACAAAAATTGCACAGATTTTCCACATCTTATTAACAGATAATCACTTACGAATCCACATTGAGTATAATAAAACCGCTTTTCTTTGTTGTCAAGCTTTTTTCTTGGGTGACTAAAAAAAACTTATAAGTTATGCAACCTGACATCGTTAGAAAACGTACCAACACGCACACTTTCATTTTCACCCTTCACTGACAGAATCTGAAAGTGTTTTAAGCTCTTCTGAGTTGTTTGTCTATTCCATTTTTATCTATAAGATTACAATGAGCGGCCTTTCTCGTATAGCTAAAGAAACTTGATTTTACATAAACTTTTTGATTAATCTTTGAATTAATCCACTTTTCATTTTAGTTGCTAAAATTTTGCTAAAGAAGCATAAGCTTAGCCGTAGCAACTATTCAGGAGGAGAACCGGCAAGTGAATTTTTAATTAAGATTCTTCTCCCAATTAGTGGATGAGAATACGAGCTAAATATGCGTATGCACTCATACGAGAAAGTATAGACATGCTTTACTCCTTCTGCTATAATGTTGTTGACAAAAAAGCCAGAAAGGAGGAGAAGATGTCTGGCATGA
>JAGMFA010000038.1 GCA_023127875.1 Candidatus Zixiibacteriota bacterium | reverse complement strand
TCATAAAAAGAAGAAGGATTATGCGTATTGAGATTATCTTGAACTAAAATAATCTTCTCTGCTTTTGGATGTGCTTGCTCAACCTTTCTCATAAACTTAGCATAATCTTTCTTGGTCTTTCGTTCTTTGACATCAACAATACGTTTGCCCGCTAACGGCTCAAAGGCTATCATTACACAGCAGGTTCCATTTCGTTTATAATGATAATCCTGACGTTGAACTCGCCCAGGTTCCATAGGAATCGGGGCTAAAACGTCACCTATTAATTGGCAAGGTCGTTCATCAAAACAGATTACAGGCCTTAAACAGGATGGGAAGAATATTCTTTTATCGATGTATTCTTCAAGATGTGGATCAGGAAGAAATACGGATACGCAAACAGCATAACGCAAAATGCGTAATCTGCGAAGGATTCAGACGGCAAAAAATGGGCTTGACCTGATCGGTTATTTCTTGTTCGAGAAAATCCTTGACAATAATGAAAAGGGTGTTATCATAATAGTGAACTAATTAATTAGTTGTTCAACCACTTATAAAGAGGAAGATTGATGAGCAACAAAGGAGTTCTCAAAGTGACCAAGGTTATTCCTGCTCTCGTAGCCCGTACTCAATTTGGACAAATTATGGAAAGGGCTACCAAAAAGCAAGATCGCTTCTTGGTGAGTAAAAAGGGGGAACCTCAAGTGATCATCTTGAGTGTGGAGGATTATCTTAAAAATATTCTCAAAGAACCTAAGCTTCTTCAGAGACTTTTGAAGAAAGCTAAAGAGAGTGGCTTAAATAAAATGTCCTTGAGAGATATTGACCGAGAGATAAAAGCGGCAAGAGCGGAATTAAAAACACCGGCTTTATGATCAAAGCCGTCTACGACACCAACATCATCGTCTCAGGTATCATCGCCCGGGGTCGACCTTACATCCTTTTGAATTTGGTCTATAATCATTTGGTCGAGCTTTTCGTGTCCCCGGCTCTGCTTGAAGAATATGAAACGGTCCTGAAAAGACCAAAATTCAAACCTTTTCACCAAGAGATTCCTAAATTGTTGGATTTCATCAAAGAGCACGCTAAAGTAATCAAACCTAAGATCAAAGTGGACAGAATACCTGAGGACTTAGCTGATAATCGAATCCTGGAATGCGCCTTAGAGGGTAAAGTCGATTACATTGTCACCGGCAACAAAAAGCATTCCCCATTTAAGGAGTTTGAAAAAATTAAGGTGGTCGACCCAGGTGAATTTCTGATGGTGGTGGGGATGAAACTTTTTAAATAAAATCTTATTAACGTCTTTCATGAAATACCATTGTTCCTTGTTTGAGCGGAAACAGCTTGACACCATCGGTATGAGAAAATGAATTGTTGATAGAGCTGAATCCACACTCAGAGCAACCGTGAAACAAAAAAGAATGTAATTCCAGGATGACCTTACCTTTACTAACAAGAAGTTTTTCAGTTCCAATGTTAAGAAAATACGTTGACAAGTCAAGTTATTGATCGTATATTAAAAAAGAGGAAAGGAGATTTGAGGATTAGAAAAGTGAGCGTCTGATTTTCATATGAAGGTAGGAAATCAGACCAGCTAAGTTGTTGGTAATCAATGAGGGTCTTGCTCAAATTGACGCAGGACTCATAATCAGTGGGTCGCAGGTTCGAGTCCTGCTGGGCCCATTTGAATTATCCCCAGCCAGCAGATAATTGATCTGCCGGCTATTTTTTTATCAAAAAAGAGTGCTAAAGCTGAGGGAAGAAAAAGCTTTTGAAAAAAATTACATTTCAAAAGAAAAGTGTCGGATAGGTCTTGCGACCCAGGGCTGGCAGGCATATCCGACCTACAAACCTATTTCTGAATTAAGAAATACAAACCACCCATGAGAGATTATAGGATAGCCCTCATAAAGGCTTTCACATAATTAGGTTAGCTCTCCTTTTCCTGAGGCCTTAGGGAATATCTATAAGGTAAAAAAGCATATATAAAAAATTTATACACGAATGTATAAAAAATTCACAAAACACAAAAAAATACTTGACAAAAATGGTTTTATTTCTTTTATTATAATGGTTACATGGTTAGCAGCCTTAGGAGGAAAGATTAAAGGAAAAGGTTTACATTCTCTTCCTTTATCTTTCGGTGGGAATTAAGTCCTTCTTTTACTTTAGCAGAATCTCATCAGAATTGTTGTGTTCAAATTTTGCTCTTTGCAAAAGAGCAAAGAATTTGTTGAAGTAACCTGAAACTTTCTAAACCATAGCTCCCCTGCCAATGGCGGGGGGCTTTGAGACCGGAAGGAGGTAAAAGAGGAAGACTTTGAGGCAAATGTGTTGAAGCCTCCCAGTTTATAAATCACCCATGTAGAAGTGCATGCGAGATTTTATTATCACGTGCCGTTTGGTTTGGTTGGCTGTTTTGCTTTAACCAAAGAGTGGGTTTTCTTTCGATTTTACAGTCAAGCCAAAAAGGGGAACCAAATTTTTGTTTTAAAATAATGAACCAGGGGGGTTTGAATGTCGATATTAAAAGCGACAGTCAATTCTCTTTCTGGTTACTCTTCCATGAGAGGGTGTATTGGACGGTAAATTGTTTAAAGAACTAAGTGATTAAGAGTTCAACCTTTATAGTGAGAGGTAGAAAAAAATGAAAAAGAAGAAAGAAAGGCTGGCAATACTTGCGATAGTAATGGTATTGGTGGCATCTGTAGCCATAACGGCATATACAACGGGTGAGCATAGAACGGGAATTACACCATTCGTTACAGATGGGACCGTACACAGTTGGCCAAGCCCTGTTTCCAAAGCGGTTGTTTGGGACAACGGGATGAACTACATTGGTTTGGGCGCATCGCAGAACGATCCCGCCTCCGGCTTGGACCCCATCGAGGCGGATGACTTCATGTTCACGCAAGACCAGTTGGTAAATGACGTCCACTGGATTGGCGGCTACTGGGTACAAGGCCAGGACCCTTATGATGGCAACTTTGACTGGGAAGTCAAGTTCTATAACGACATCGGAGATGGCACCAAACCTGGTGCTGTAATCGCCACCTACACGTTCCCCAACGCCCAAGTCAACGAGACATTAATAGAGTCGACTTATTCTTACTTCTGCAGCTACTCGGTTGATCTGCCAGCTCCGTTGAGCTTCATGGCTGGTATGAAGTACTGGATCTCCATTCAGGGCATTGGTGCCTACCCGCCGCAGTCCGGCTGGGGTATGCACGATGATCCGATCCTGCTGCACCAGGCCGTCTTCAAGTCCGTGTATTTCGGTTTCCCGAACTGGACCAACTCGGAGGACGTCTTTGGCTATGCCGTGGACATGTGCTTCCAACTGACCTATGAGGAGGAATGTGACTGGCAGCCGGGAGATCCTCACAAGATGCACTTTCCGCAGTTGCCGGATGAGGACGGCTGGGACGTGAATGCCACCCAACCTCTGGTCTTAGCAGACGATTGGCAGTGTTCGGATTCAGGCTGGGTCAAGGACATCCATTTCTGGGGGTCGTGGAAGTACGGCCTCGAGGGAACGATTGTTGGCTTCTGGCTCAGTATCCACTCGAACATCCCGGATCCGGATGGTCCTGGTCCGCTTTACAGTAAGCCCGGCGTGACGCTGTGGGAGCTGTATGTTGAGGACTTCGACTTTACTCCGATCGACCCACCTACATCGGAAGGGTGGTATGATCCTTCCACTGGCGAGGTTATCCCGGACGATCATCAGGCCTACTTCCAGTACAATATCTGTCTTGACGAACCAGACTGGTTCTACCAGTTCCAGGACACCATCTACTGGCTGAATATCAGCGCGGTCGTTTTGGAATATCCTGATGCAGTATGGGGCTGGAAGAACTCCGAAGACCACTTTATGGATGACGCGGTCTGGGCTTTTTGGGGTGAGCTGAACTGGATCGACATCTGGGAGCCATCAGAGCCACTCATGAACCTGTTCTGGGTCGCGGTCGACCCGGGTGGGATGCTCATTCCCCCGATGAGCGGCGGAACCAATTACTACGATGATGGTACCTCAATCAATGGCTGGTACTTCTACGAGCCGACCGAATGGTGGAATATCTGGTTCTACGACCACCCATTCGATTCCTTGCGCAAGAAAGTGGTCCACACCGAGTTTGATGTGTTTGAATTAGAACCAGGTCCGCCTTCCTGGCTCACCTTTGCTGTGAACTGGTCAACCGATCTGTGGTCGATCGACCAGCCTCCTGCCGACAGTGCGCCACCTCTGCCCGGAGTGCCGGAGGAGCTCTACATTGGTCGCGACATTCTCTACGATGGTCCGGTTGAGCCCGGTCATCATGTCTTTGATTGGGAGTGGCCTGACTATAACCCAGAGTGGATCTCCATCGACGTCATGGGTTACAACTTCGTGATCCCCGAAGGAGCGGGTTGGATCGAACACGACTGCCGAGGGTCGCTTGATTTAGCGTTTGTGATCACCGGAGGAATAGAATGCACACCAAGCATCGACGTTAAGAAAAAAGTGTGGGATGAGACACTGCAAGAGTGGGTTGACTCTACAGACATAGACGTATGCAACAATGCAGAATTCCTCATTACCATCCACAATGACGGAACCTGCTGTGACTTGACCAACATAATCGTTGAGGACTTCATGGACTCGAGCTTGGAGTTTTTGGATGCAGTTCCGCCTCCGGATATCGTAGACCCGGTTCCGGGAGGAACGTACCTGGAGTGGAATTTCCCTGGACCATTATCACCATGTAACACGATTGACATCACGGTCACCGCGCATGTGGTTGGACCAGCGTGCCACCTCGATTCAAACTATGTATGGGCACAGGGCGACTGTGAAGAACAGGCCGTGGGTGTATACGATGAAGACGTCGCATACGTGCATGCCACCGAGGAGCCGTGGCCCAATCACAAGATGCATTACCCGCAACTGCCCGATCCAGAAGGGTGGGATGTTGTTGCGACCATGGCGGGGATAGTGGTAGCAGATGACTTTATGTGTACGAAGACAGGACCGATTACAGATGTCCACTTCTGGGGTTCATGGCTTGGCGACTATGTGGGAGAGATTGCTGGCTTCTATCTATCTATCCATGCGGATATCCCCGCGCCTCCGTTCAGCCATCCAGGCGAGGAGTTGTGGTCAGCGTATATCACAGACTTCGAAGTGGTTCCAATGAATCCTTCTCCACAAGGTTGGTATGATCCCTATGAGCAATGGTGGGAGCATCCCAACCATAACGAGTATTTCCGGTACGATATTACAAACATTCCGGAACCATTCTATCAGGACAGTGGAACCATCTACTGGTTGGACATCATTGCCGATCTTGGTCCACCGGGGTATCCTGAGCTACCGTTGTGGGGTTGGAAGACGTCGTTGGATCATTGGAACGATGATGCGGTGTGGGCCGTGTTTATGCCGCCTTATCAGTGGATTCCGCTGTACGACCCGATAACTGGAATCACACTTGACATGGCGTTTGTGATCACCGGTGAAGAAATAGTGAAATGCGGCGATGTGAATAACGACGGGGTTGTAGATCTTGGCGATATTGTCTATCTGCTCAACTACCTATACAAGCAACCTGCGCCGGCGCCTGTGCCATATAAGTGTGTCGGAGACGTCAACAATGATGACGTAGTGGATCTTGGCGACATTGTTTACCTGATCAACTACCTATATAAGCAACCTGCGCCGCCGCCTAATCCTAACTGCTGCAACCCACCTTGGGCTGCCAACTAAGAGTCGTAGGTCGGGCTGTCCCCCATACGGGGGACTGCCCGACAGCAGGTCGTCGATGAAAAAGGTGGACGCTGAACAAGGCGTCCACCTTTTTCTTGCCAATTCAGATCCTCGTAGGCCGATCTCTTCCGCCTCTAGCGGAATCTGCCTATGGCATGACCAGTCCCGCATAATTAAATTCAAAGATTTGGCGGGCAGAGGTGCCCACCCTACGAGCTTTGAAGACGTGTAAAATGCTAAGGGAACAGACATCTAAACATAAAATGGCTATGGTTCTTCAGGAGATATCAGACAATAAAGACCCGAATAGAAGCCATCAGAAAGGCTATGTGATTGCAAATCAAGGCATTAGATGTCCGGAAACATTTTATTCAAAAAACACTTGACTTTTGGGTGGTGATTGTTATAATAAAACAGGAGGAAATTCTTCTAATACCTTAACTGATTGACAGAAGAGACGGAGTTTAACTTTATCTCTCTGTATTCATCATTTATTTTTTTAGGATAGGCTTTGGACAAACCCGTAGCCCATTGATGGACAAATTTTCATGGAGGAAAAAATTCCCTTTCATGGTGAGTTAATCGAATCATCGTTCCGTCCCCGGTTAAGCTGATTTTTCAGGGAAGGAAAAGCTTTTTAAAACAATCCTGGATCGGGCAGGGGTTTAACCCCTGCCCGAACAAGACTTGATTTCTTGGGGGAATAAAGAACTTTTTAGAACAATCACATTTTTATCCGCAGCTGTGCCCGTACGGGCATACCGCAGGATCCATGTGATTGGCTAATGGTTCATGGTTAAAACCAATAGCCAAAAATAGTTTCTCTAAACTCTCGAAGATGGTGAGCTTGTGCTTCGACTTCGCTCAGCACCATGAGCCTGTCGAATGGTCGAACCATATGCTCTTAACTCTAAACTGTTTTCCCGGAGGTGATCTTTGTGTGGCGTAACTATCCTTACCTAGGCAAGTGCCCGTTTTTGTAGGTCCGAAATCCCGCAGGGTTTCGGACAATTGAAAAAAGCTGGATTCGTCTTGCGACCATCTCCAACATATAAGACTCTTCCAAACCAGACAGGGTGGAAAAAATAAGGAGAAAGGAGAAGAACAACATGATATTTGATTTCGTTAGAAGTTCTTAAATGGATTCTTTGATTTCAGCCTTCAAATAAAGAAAGGAGATGTGAAGATGAAAAACAAGGGGAAAGCAATTACGAGAATAGTGTTCACGGTGCTTCTGATAGCCATGGTAACGTTGGCATTCAGCATTATTGGAGGATACGCGTTAGCTGGCGACACAGATTGGAATACGGAGACAGTGGATAATAGTGGTGATGTGGGGTGGGACAGTTTTACTGCCCTACAGCCATTCTCTATATCTGAGAAGGCGTCTGATGCTGGAAAGTTCAGATGCGGGAACGTGGAAATGAGACTGGGAGAAAAATGGGTCATTATAGATTTTCCTGCTTTTCCTTGTCTAGTCCCTACCTTAAAGTCTAATGTAGAAGCCGAGGATAAGGATGAAGGAGGAGGAGCCAACGGACATACGGATCATTTGGGAAGAGTGACTTTTCAAATCCTGGTTCATTGCGAGGATAACTCAGTGGCCTTCAGTGCATGGTTTCAAGTCCATGCCCTAGTGCACAAAGGAAGTGAGTTGATAGGGTGGAGGCCGTGGGGTTGGCTATCTATGCTTGTCCAAGACACGAGTGTGGTTTTAGATGTGGGCACAGACAATCTTGCCATCGGAGACAGTGCAGAATATCGCCTAATAGTTGAGACTTATGTGAAGGCAGGGGTCATGGGCGTACCGGCGGGCTACGAGTGGGAGGATACGGATACTGCATATGTTACTGTTGTTAGCAGGGCTCATCCTCCGTATCATCAAGAAGTTACAATAGATTGGCCCAACCCTGATTTTGTTTATACGATAGGAGACTCAGGGCCTGGGAGTGCGTCGATCGAAGGCTGGGTCCACGCCTACGACGAGAATGGAAACCCTGTTAGTGGAGAACCAAGCAACACCCGATTATGTGCAGTTCTCGCCACGGAACGGGGTTACGGCACAAAAGTCTACTACACCAGGACGGAACCTTTATGCGGACGTTTTTACCAGGAGTACTGTATTGACGACCCTTTGGCTGAGGGTACCCTCAGAATAAGTGTTTACGATGATGCAAAAGACCCTGGATTTAAAATGGATCCTGATGGCTACGTAGTGGAATTAGAAGCCGTGAATCCTGCTGATGCGAACACATTCGGACTGTTCGCTGTTCCTGATTCGAGTGTTGCTCCGGGAGGTTCGGCATTGTACACAATTGGATTAGTTCCAATCAATGCCTTTGAAGGACTTGTTACACTGAGCGTTTCAGACCTACCCCAAGGTACATCATATGAATTTGGCACGAACCCTGTGTACGTCCATCCCTCTGACACCGCGCAAGGGACAATTCTGACGATTTCTCCCGCTGATTACACACCATTGGGTTTGCACCAATTCAAGATATCAGCAACACACGATACGCTGACAAGAGATTTCATCTGCCCACTGATGGTGGCCTATAGATGTACCGAGGTAATTACTAAGGACGAGCCTGGTATAGCTAACCAGCTTTATGTGGTCTATATTGGCGCCGGACGCACTCTTCGAAATGTCGTAATTACGAGCAACCCTAATGGTTGTGATCCCCCTACTATTCAGACCACCACTGGTAGGGGTGACGCCATCCGTTTAACATGGCCTCAGGCATGCGTTGATCCGGGTGAAGTGGTTGAGTATGAGTTCACCGTAGATTACCCATGTGAGACGGTTCAACCTCCCTATAGTGTCACGTGGACTTATCAGTTTCCCACCCTCACCGAATGGGGTCTGATCGTCCTGGTGGTGTTGATTGTGTTTAGCGCCTGGGTGGTGCTTAGAAGGAGAAGGGCAGTAGTCAGTCGCCAGTAGGCAGTCATCGGTAAGCAGTTACCAGTTGACAGTTGGCAGTGATCAGCATAGCGCCCCGCCTTTTATGGTGAGCGAAGTCGAACCATTGGCGGGGTGCCACGCCCAAAATCACAGAGCTACGCGAGAATTGGGGTCAGTTGAAGGTTAGATTGCCAAGCTACCCGACAATGAACTACATTTCATCCAGTAGGCTGGGCTTCCAGCCTCATCCGAATCTTTTGTAGGGATCCGATTTATCGGACCCGACACCAGGCGGGTTGCATGAATGCGACCCCTACACCCACTTCGGCGGGCAAGCCGTAGGGGCAATTCATGAATTGCCCCTACAAGCTATTTGATTAGCCGATGAGAGGAATCGAACCTCCAACCAACTGATTACAAATCAGTTGCTCTACCATTGAGCTACATCGGCGTGTATTTTGTCCGCAGTCCACTGTCCGCCGTCCACCGCTTTTTCTGGGTGAGCGGGGGAGGGACTACGAACTATGAACTACAAACCACAAACTGGTTTTAGCTGTCGACCGTCCTTCGACTTCGCTCCCTTCGGGGCTGAGCCTTCCTTCGACACTGAGCCTCAGGACGAAGTGCAGGGTCGAAGACAGGACAAGTCCACAGTCCGCCGCTTTTATTTGGGAAGCAGGGTGGGGACTATGAACCATGAACCACTCTTGCCTCTTGACCCTATTACTTCTCCTCCTCTTTTGCCTGCTGTGTCTCCTGGATGATCTTCTGTGCGATGTCTCTCGGTATTTCCTCATAACGAGAGAACTGCCGGGTGTGAAGCCCTCTCCCCTGGGTTAAAGATCGCAGAGAGGTGGAGTATTTATACAATTCTGCTAAAGGAGCCTGTGCCCTTATCTTCTGGAAGTTTCTTTCCTGATCCATTCCTAATATCTTGCCTCGTCGGCTGGAGAGATCACCCATAACGTCTCCCATGAAATCCTCCGGCACGATCACCTCTAAGTTATAGATCGGCTCCAACATCACCGGCTTTGCCTTTGTGGCGGCGTTTTTGAAACCCATGGAGCCGGCGATCTTGAAGGCTAAGTCTGAAGAATCCACCTCATGAAATGTGCCGTCATAGAGGGTTATCTTTGCGTCCACCACTTTATAGCCGGCCAAAAACCCGTCGTTCATGGCGCCCACTATTCCCTTTTCAACCGAAGGGATATATTTGGAGGGAATGGCTCCTCCCACTATCTTATTCACAAACTCAAATCCTTCTCCCCGGGGCAGGGGCTCAAGTCGAAGCCAGACATCTCCATATTGTCCTCTTCCTCCGGACTGCTTTTTGTATTTTCCCTGGGCTTCCACCCTGGTGGTGATGGTCTCTCGATAAGGTATCCTTGGCTTCTCCAGTTCAACTTCCACCCCGAACCTTCTTTTCAACCGGTCCACCATCACCTCCAGGTGCAGCTCACCCTGTCCGTAGATAATGGTTTGCTTGATATCTGCGTCCACCTCCATGATGTAAGTAGGATCCTCCTCGTGCAGTTTGGCAAATCCATTGGCGATTTTCTCCTCGTCTCCTCTTTTCCTGGGTCTGATCCCCATATTGATCACCGGTTTGGGGAAATCGATTGTGGGCAATATCACCGGATCTTTTTTGTCACAGAAGGTATCGCCGGTTTTGGTATTCTTCAATTTGACCACGGCGGCGATGTCGCCCGCGTTCACTATCCCGATCTCCCTTCTTTCTCTGCCGTTTAAGGCGTAAATCTGCCCGATTCTTTCGGAAGCCTCTTGGGTGGAATTATATACATCCATCCCGGACTGCAGTTTTCCTGAATATACCTTCATAAATGTCAGCTCTCCTACGTGCGGCTCGGACACAGTCTTAAAGGCAAAGGCACATAAGGACTCATCCGGGCTAATCTTGACTGACTTCTCTTTTTCCGTCCCCGGCACTTTTCCCTGGACTTGGACAAAATCTGATGGGGAAGGAAGATATGCCACCAGCAAGTCCAGAAGAGCAGTCACCCCCATGTTACCCAATGCTGACCCACAAACTATTGGATAAATCGACTTCTCTGCAATTCCTTTTCGCAATCCCGCCTTTATCTCGTCACCAGAAAGCTCACCTTTGTCAAAGAACTTCTCCAAAAGCGCATCATCAGTCTCTGCCGCTGCCTCTATGAGCTTTTCCTGATACTCTTTGGCTTTTACCTCCAGCTCTGCAGGAATTTTATCCTCTTTTGATTTTCCGTCCTTATCGAAAGATAAAGCCTTCATCTTGATCAGATCAACCATCCCTTTAAAATCGGGTCCTTCTCCCATGGGAATCTGGATGGGAACCACCTTCTGGCCAAAACTTTCTTTCGCTTGTTTCACTACATTCTCAAAGCTGGCATGCTCTTTATCCATTCTGTTGATGAAAAATATTCGAGCCAGCTTATAATTTTCCGCGATATTCCACACCTGCTCGGTTCCCACCTCCACCCCAGATTGGGCGGAAAGCATTATTATAGCAGTCTCTGTGACTCTTAAACCTCCTACCACCTCCCCGATGAAGTCCTGATAGCCGGGCATGTCCACAATGTTTATCTTGTGGTTTTTCCATTCCAGATGAAGTAGGGAAGCACCAATTGATATCTTCCTTTCTATCTCATCTTCAGTATAATCTGATAAGCTGGTTCCATCGTCCACTTGGCCCAGCCGATTAGTAACCTTGGCACCAAAAAGCATAGCCTCCACCAGGGAGGTCTTACCTACACCCCCATGGCCAACCACTCCTATGTTTCTGATCTGATCAATGTTGAAATCCTTCACAACGACCTCCTGGAATAAAGATTATCCTCTGTATACGATTTTCAATATTACACAATAAAAGCTATTTGTCAATATCTCTTTACTTTTTGACCCCTGTTTTGCCTTTATTACAAGGTAAGTTGCCCCGCCTATTTCTTCTTCTAAGACAAGCCCTGAACCAAACGGTTCAGGGCAAGCTCGGACGTTACACATGAAAAGGTAAAAGATCCAAATATCTTTTTCAATGTAAAACCAGATGAGGATGCGTTCTGAATTCAGTCCATTATACAATTCATCTGCCCAGTTGTTGGTAAAGCTTCATCGTCTCTCTGGCAGTCTTTTCCCAGGAGAAAAGTTTTGCCCTTTTCAGTCCTTTCTCCCGGAGAGTTTGGCAGAGTTTGGTATCCGATAGCACCGTATCAATTGAGAAGGATATCTGTTCAATATCAAAAGGGTCCACGTAAATTCCCGCATCGCCCACCACCTCCGGCAATGAGGTGGTATGAGAGACTATCACCGGAATACCGCAAGTCATCGCCTCCAGAGGTGGGAGGCCAAAGCCCTCGTAAAATGAAGGATAAACAAAGACCGAAGCGCTGTGATATAGAGCGGGAAGATCAGAATCTGGCACATATCCGCAGAAGACCACTCGATCTTCCAGCTTCAACTGTTTTACCAGACGAAATATGTGCTTATATTTCCATCCCTTCCCTCCTGCCAGAACCAGAAGGAAATCATCTTTGGCTCTGCTCTGAGCATACGCCAGAATAAGCCCTTTTAGGTTCTTGCGGGGCTCAAGTGTCCCCACATAGAGAATGAAATCTCCTTTGATATTATATTTTTCCTTTATCTTCTGCTTCTTTTCGCTTTCCAGTATAGGTTGAAACGCCGGAGAACATCCCAGATAGATTACATGAATTTTCTCCTTTGGAATTTTTAGATACTTTATTATCTCATCTTTGGTGCTTTCCGAATCTGCGATGATGGCATCTACTTTTTGCGCATAGCTTCTTATTTTGAAAGCATAATGCCATCTGCCGGATGCAATGGTAAACTGTCTATACGCCAAAAAGTTAAGGTCGTGAATGGTCATCAACGACCTGCCTCGGGCTAAGACATTCAGGCAGTAATTGGGGGAATGATAAAGGTCCACATCTCCTACCAGCCAATCGATTTTGGGCAACCTCACCGTTCCCCACAAAAGATTTAAAAGCTTATTGGGAAAACGGAAAAATTTGTTTTCGAAATTGGGGTTTTCAATTTCAGGTATGGCGGATTTGACATCTAAATGATGGCTGTAAAAGAGGACATATCGGTTCTTTTGATCCAGGCGGCTTAAATGCTGGATTAAATTAAAGGTGTAAGTTCCCACTCCGGTCCTCTGCTTCAGGATGGAGCGAGCGTCGATTCCGATTCTCATGGCTGAAAACAGAAGAGTTTAACCAACTTTGTGAATACAGACAGAATACGCTTGCCCCATCTCTCCGGCAACCGGTGAATGACCGCTTCCACTAAATTTATATCCTCAGAAGTCAAGCTTCGGGTAAAAAACAAGCTTAATATATAGAGAGGGGGGGAGATGATCAAGGCAAAAACCAGCCCCAGCGCACCCTTTATCCCTTCTGATATGAAAAATGCCACGCACCCCATCAGGGCAGAAGCAAGGAATGTACGCATCACCCTGGAGAAGGGAAACCGCTGTTTCATGAAATTTTTGTATGCGTAGGTAATCATCGCCACTCCACCCATGGATTGACTCAGAGCAGTGGCAAGAGCCGCTCCTTTCGCCCCCAGTGTAGGAACTACCAACCAGTTGACTGCGATATTGACTGAAGCAAAGATGACCCCCACCTTTACCACTATTCTTTGGAGTTCTGCTCCATACAGAAGTGAGGAGCTGGAGGTGGAGATAAAGCCAATGGTTCCGCCCACCAGAAGGATGGCAAAAAGTAAGGAGGCCGGTTGAAATGAAAGACCATATAATACCGGAAACAGCTGTCTGGAGATGGCAATTCCTCCCAGGCAAATAGGAAAAGAAAGCATGGCTAAGTATCTGGTGGAGTTGGCATGCACCCTGGCAAGCTCCTCTTTGTTCCCTCCTCCATATACCTCAGACATGGCAGGAAGAAGAATGCCGGTTAAGGCGCCGGGCAGAAGAATCATGGTTCGGCTGGAAAAGATGAAGGCCACATTGTAAAAGGCAATCTCGGTTGAGGTGCTGAAGATGCTCAAAAAGAAAATCCCAAAACGTTCCCACACTATGGCATCTAAGACCATTACCGCAAATGCGCTGGCAGAGAACTTAAGCAACTTGCCACCAAAATCGGGTGAGGAAGGATTGTTCCTCAGAAAGGTAAATTTAGTCCTCTTAAGATAAAGATAACATGCAACAAGAAGGATATTATGTATCGCACTAACCCCCACCAACCACTCAATCTTTCCACCAAAGTATAAAACCAGAAGGATTACCCCTAAAGTCACCGGAGAGACTAAGAGGTTGATTTTGGCGATCAGATCGAATCGTTGCAGTCCGCAAAAAAGGCCGTTATAAAACCACATCAGACCTAAAGGCAATATGACCAAGGCAGCAACTTTCAGATAAAGCGAAAGATCGGGATTGTTATACCATTGAGAAACTAAAGGAGCCAAAAGGAACAAAAGCAGGCTCACCACAATGCCTGCCAAAAACTCAACTCGTAAAAGCCGACTTAAGATACAACTAATGGCTGGCAAATCTTTTCTCCCCCAGTACTCCGAGACGTACTTGGTGATGGTTGTACCTATGCCTAAATTGGCCAGAAGACCAACCATGAAGAGAAACCACATCACGAAACTGTAAACACCATATTTGTCCGGTCCCAGAGACCGAGCTACCACCACTGAGGCAACGAAACCAAAGGCTAAGGTTATGGCTTTTACCAGGAAGTTGTAGATAGCGTTTTTGGCCATTTTTTTCTGAATGGACAATTTTTCTAAAGCTCCGAGTTAGGAAGGATTAACAAGAGGGTTTTTGAATTTGTGTTCGACAGCAATTGGCGTTAGAGAAATCAAAAATTTGGATGATTCAGGCCCGACACGAACCTTTTATAATGAGGCAAACGACAGTTAATCATTAACTTACTATTGCACTTACTAAGGGGAGCATATAATT
>JAGMFA010000037.1 GCA_023127875.1 Candidatus Zixiibacteriota bacterium | reverse complement strand
ATTCACCCTGAAGGGCATTTAGCCCCGCCGAAAGGGTTTTTCAACAGTCCCTTAAACCCCTGTCCCAACAAACTGACCGAAAAAACGAAAAAGGGGACTCAAACCTTTGAGTCCCCTTTCCTAACACAAAAAGTCAAACCCCTACAGCGCGTCATCGCTGGTACAGGTCAGAACACCTGCATCGGTCATGGTCCAGGTATCCACCTTGGCATCATCGTCCAGGATGCCTGAAGTGGCGGTCGCCGTAAAGTTGGTTGCTCCGGCATCTGTGCTGCCGATAGTATAACTATACCTGGCGGAAGCCATTATGTCGATGCCAATCTGACCGAATGCATTAGGGCTAGCAGCGCTTGCCGCATTCCCGGTAATCCAGTAAACGTCCTTCTCCTGTCGATAGGCTCGCTCCATGGCATAGACTTGCTTCAAGATATTCTTTGCCTCAGACTGCTTGGACTTGGTGGTTGCCCGCATGAACCGTGGAATTGCCAGAGCGGCCAGGATTCCGATGATAACCACCACGATCATCAACTCAATCAAGGTGAAACCCTTCTGGCTTCGATGAAATTTGCTCAACATCTTCTCTCACCCCCTTCATTGGTTTAAATTTTTCCTGTTCACTTTCTTAGCACTTTTCATCTTCACATAAACTTTAAAGCAAAAGCTGTGCCACCCACTTTTTTTGTATTTCTCTTCATCTTAACCTTTTGTTTTGAACCAAGATAACCCTTCTGCTCAAAATTTGATGCTCCTGTATTCAACTCTCTTTCTTAGAGTATTCTGCTTGTCTTCTTGCAAAACGCCGTGTTTTGTTTCCCCCGGTTTAGTCCTTAGAGTCATCAGTGACACAGATCAGATTGCCGTTTTGGTCCATGGTCCAGACGTCTAAAGTTGGATCATCATCCAGCCCGGTGGCGCTTTTGGATCCAGCGGTGGCTAAAAAGGTACTGGCGTCTCCGGTAACTGAGTAACTATAATAAGCTGGAGACATGATCTCCACATACAAAGAGGCGAAGGTTCCTGCGGGTTGGGCAACAATGGTGCTTCCGTCACCGGGGTAGTAGATATTTTTTTCCTGTCGGTAGGCCCTTTGCATGGTATAGATCTGCTTTAGGATTAGTTTAGCCTCGGTCTGCTTGGATTTAACCGAAGCACGCATGAAACGGGGAATAGCCATCGCCGCCAGGATGGAGATGATGACTACCACGATCATCAGCTCGATTAAAGTGAAACCATTTTGGCCTCCAGGATGGGGCAGGGGCTTGTCCTGAAGGCTCGTCCTGAAGGGTTCAACCACTGCCCTATCTGGATGATATTTTTTTGATCTCATATGTCCCTCGTCTGTTCAACAATTAATAAACACGCAAAAGTCGTGCAAGCCTGAAACATTTCTGCTAAGGTGTTTTCGGACAAGAGGGAACGGTTTGATCAGTTTTTGAACATCCGCCCCAGTGGGGAGGTTTTTACCTGATTTTTTGCAGGATGCAATCGCTTACCCCCTTTTTGCTTAATTCTCCGACTCAAGAAAGAGTTCATCCGGGAGGTTTTCCTGGAGAAGGAAAAGAACCCGCCTTAGAACTCTCCGATAATCTCTGTATCGTCTCCAAATGCTTGATCTTAAGGATGAATTCCTTATTTTCCGGGTCGATTTTCCTGACCTCTGCGAACTTATCCAGAGCACAGGATATCATCCCTTTCCATTCATAGAAGAGCCCTAACCGATAAAAAGAAAGAGCAAACACCCTCTTAGCATCCCAATCTTTCTGAAATGTCTGATCCTCTGGATCGAAGGGACCACCATCATCCCACTTTTTCTGAGATAGTAAATCCTTGTCTGAGAGTTGATCAATTTGGGTCTTACTCACTTTAAAAACATATCCCCTGGGAATGAGATGGTTCACTAAACTTGAGTCCCTTTCGGTGAATTCGATATATGTGGGCTTGCCTAAATCTTGGCATCTTCTCAGAAGCGTTTCAAACAGAGGTTCACCAATTAAGTTCTCTGGGATACCCCAAAAGAGGGCTTTTTCCTGTCTTCTTCTTTGCTCTACATACCAGTCGAAGCTCAAAAGACCGCGATCAATGATGGTTACATCTTCTCTCATATCCTCTGCGTAACGAAGTTCTCTTAAGATGAAATTTAAATTGACGTTGTCCACAAAAAGAACCGAGTTAGAATCCAGATCGGAGATAACGCTCAAGCCGTAATCATGGGCAATACGATTGTTGGATAGATTCGCTTCCTGATAATGTTTAAACATAGGAAAAAGAGAAATTGCTCCAAAAACAATCAAAACAAGATGGCGGATGACGGACTTGTGGTGAGCAAAGTCGAACCATGACGAATGACGAATATTATTTAATATAAAGAAAACACCCATACCATAAAGGAAAGCCAAGGCGAAGATGGAGAAGATCAAGTATCCGTGCAGATCGGGATTGGTGGAAATAAACTCCGTGGTGATGAATATCACCACGGCACAGTTGCCTATTATCAACAAGAGTAGAAAAGTCAAAAGCTTGCGGTTATGCCTGAAAAGGAGAAAAAGCCCCAGAAGGCTGATAGTAAAACATAAAAAAGTGAGTTGATCAGAAAAAAGTAAAAAGATCTGTGATATCCTGGTGGTAATATCTGATAAAAACTCCAGATTCAGATTCCTGATGGTGTCGAGGGCAAAGATGGAACTGGCAGACGAGGAAATGGATTCGACCTCACCCCAGGCTAAAGGGGGATGAAACAAAGAGCGAATGGGGAGATAAAGGTAAACGCTTAAACCTAATAAGAAAAATAAAGTGTATAAAGGAAATCTTCTAAGGTTTATGACGAATGACGAATTACGAATGACTGATTCATTATGAGCGGATGAACACAGGAGAAGAAAAAACAATGCGGGTGTGGATGATAATAAACTAAGATGATGATTTCCCAGGCCCAGTCCTAAAAGAAAGAAAAAAAGATAGACGTAGTTTAGCCTTTTCTCTTTAAGGTACAAAATACTTGAGAACAAAAGCAGAGAGAAGAAAAGAACATTCAACGAATAAACCTCCGCTCTCACCGCCTGGATCCAGAACGAATATGTAAACCCCAAAACTAAAAGAAAAGAGAAACCTGAAACCAGAACCAATCCCTTCTTTTTAGCCATTTCCGGGAACCACAAAGCAAGACTTCTTTGAAAAATCTTAAAGAAGATAATCAATGAAAAAGAGGCAAAGAGGCTGGAGAGAAAATTCACCTTTAAGGCAAAACTCCACAAGGGAAGAAAGGAGAAAAGCTTGCCTAAAAGCACGTAGATTGGAAAACCGGGGCGATGAGGAATTCCTAAAACTGCAATGTTGGCAATCAGTTCCCCGGAGTCCCACCAGAAAACAGTGGGGCACAATGTTATGGTGTAAACTGTAAGGAAAAAAATGAACACAGAAGCACAAATAACATTTTCAAATGTAAGTATTTTCCTCTCATTGCTCTTTTGGTCAAAGTTTTTTTTATGGTTTAGATTTTTTTCCATTAAGTATTTGATTGATTACTATAAATCCCCCTTTGTCCCCCTTTATAAAAGGGGGATTGAGGGGGATTGTAAAAGATTGTTTCTCTCAACATTGCTAAGAATTAGTCACGTTAAAAAGTTGATAACCATTATCGAGCTTCCCAAAGCCCAATGAATTGGTAACTAATAGCTGTAGTTTTGCTCGATTTATCGAGCTTCACAAAGCCCAATGAATTGGGCAACTACAAAGGCTGAATCTTTTTCTTCTGGGAACTTCTTTTTATCAGAGATCACCAACAGAGGAGGCAGGTGATTTCAATTTATACTTCTCTATCTTTCTGTATAAGGTAGAGGAGTCTATCCCCAAAATTGAGGCGGCTTTGCTTTTCTGCCAGCCGGTTTGATTCAACACCCAGAAGATGTAAGCTTTTTCTATGGTTTCCAGCGTGGGAGCAGTTGGTTGCGCTTCTGTGATCAAATCAATCTCCCTCCCCTCCTTTATCTTTTGGGGAAAGTCTTCTGGGGTTATCTGATTGCCTCTGGATAACAAAACTGCGTGTTCGATGGCGTTTTCCAACTCTCTCACGTTGCCGGGCCATTTGTAGGAGATGAGTCGCTTCATAGCTTCATCTGTGATATTCTTTTCCCCCATTTGCATCTTCTGAGAGTATTTCCTGACAAAATAGGAGGAAAGAAGCTTGATGTCGTCCTTTCTTTGGCGCAGGGGAGGAATCCTTATGGGAATAACATGTAAGCGATAGAAAAGATCTGCTCTGAAGTTTCCTGATTTCACCTCCTGCTCCAAATTAACATTGGTGGCAGCGATTAAGCGGACATCCACTTTGATCGGAGCAGTGCCTCCCACCGGGGTAATCTCCTTTTCCTCAATTGCCCTCAATAATTTTGCCTGAATGGCGGCCGAGGTCATGCCCACCTCGTCTAAAAAGAACGTTCCTCCGTCTGCCACCTTAAATAATCCCTCCTTGTCCTTGATGGCTCCGGTAAATGATCCTTTCACATGTCCAAATAACTCGCTTTCCAGAAGGTTTTCCGGAAGGGCGGCACAGTTTATGGTGACGAAGGGTTTGTGCGATTTGTGGCTGTGATAATGGATAGCTCTGGCGATCAGCTCCTTGCCGGTGCCGGATTCACCCTCAAGCAAAACGGTCGAATCGGATCTGGCAATCCTTTGTGCCATCTTTTTCAGCTTGGTTATTTCCAGACTATTACCGATAAAGGAATCGAAGTCGAATTTGGTCTGAAGTTCCTTTTTCAGTTGTATGTTTTCTTGGGAGATCTTTTTCTGTTCCAAAGACTTCCTCACCGCAATCTTTATCTCATCCACCTTGAAAGGCTTGGTTATGTAGTCAAAAGCACCCTTCTTTAGAGCCTCGATGGCAGAGTCCACAGAGGCAAATGCAGTCATCACGATGAGGTCAATGTCCGGATTGACTGATTTGACCTGGGAGAGAAGCTCCAATCCACTCATCTCCGGCATCATCAGATCGGCGATCACCAGATCATAGTTTTCACATTTTACTCGCTCCAAAGCGGTGGGGGCATCTTGGCTTATGGAGACTTGATAGCCCTCCTTTTTCAGCATGACCTCCATGAATTTGCACATAGACTCCTCATCGTCGACCACCAAAATCTTAGCCTTGTCCATTTCTCCCCCTAATTCAATCACGAACAACTAATAACGCATTACGAATTACCGGTGACTATTGACTATTGACTGATAACTGGTTTTATTATCGGCAGGGGAAAAGTGCTCTATAAAGGGAAACAGAATTTAGCTCACTTTTTGTGCTGATATGAACTGTATGGTTCATATCAGATAGGGATTATGCAAGCGCAGATCCAAACAGGCTTCAAGCCATTTTGGACAGCCTTAATTTAGAAAGGCAAATTATCACCAGGAATATCCCGAAAGTGATGAAGGAGAGATACAAACAAAGATCGTTTATTCTTCGCCCCACTGTCTCGAAATTGATGGCATCTACCAGAATGAAAGATAGGATCAACAGAGCCGAGACAAATCGGTCTTTGAATCCGGTCTTCAAGACATAATAAAGTAGAAGCATATAAGCCAGAATGGATGAGGAGTAGTTTTGAAACCAGCCCAGAGGCGAAAGGAGAGCCATGAAGATCAGAAGAAGTGAATATTCTATGCACTCCCGGTGCTTCACGAAATTCCCTTCCACAAATTTCAACCTGTGGTTTAAGAAAAGAAGGAAGATAAACAAACCTACTGCTGTGGCATAAATTAACAAATTTACTACGATATAATTCAGATTCAAGATGTTGACCTGAAAAGGAATGGGTGTCAGGAAGCGATAAAAGAAACCAAATAAAGACTGATTAACATCCGCAGCCAAGAGTGGGGGAGATGAGGCCAACATAATGGTCTTCCAACCAGAAAGCAGATTCAGTCCCCCGGAAATTCCGTAAACAAATGAAGGAACAAAAAGAAAGATAATACACATTATGGCGAGATGCCCAATCAGTTTGAATTTTTTCTTATACAAAAGGTAGGGCACAAAAATCAAAGAGGTGGGTTTAATCATAACTGATAAGGCGAGAAAGAACGTCGCCTTTAACTCTTTTCCCCGATCCGTGGAGAGAATAAACAAGAAGATGAAAAGAAGCATCAAAAAGTCTGTTTGCCCCAGCCAGATCTCTCGCACCCAAAATCTGGAGGTGAAAAGCAGGGTCAGGAGATATAAATAGGGTGGAGGTGGTTTGTCACCCATAATCATCATTCTGCTCCATCTCATAATAAAGAACAGACAGATGCATATTCCAGCAAGCCACACTATCTGGGCCGGAAAGAGAGGAAGGACCCCCAGCGGAGCAACCAGAACCGCAAAAAAGGGCGAATACTTATACAGATAATGACCATCATCAAAATTATAAAGGTTTTCCTGGTTTAGGACTCTGGTGGCGGCACGATGAACCACCTTGAAGTCGCTCATCCCCTTTCGCAGAGTATTTCGGAAATAGCCGAGCATGACAATTATGAGAATAGCATATAGGGCTATCCGGAAATAATCCTTTTTCTTCAGTTCAGGTATTCGCATTAAGAAAACCCGCAAAGCGTGTAGCGTCGCAACTCCGTGTGCGACGCTACATTTATTCCCTGTCAGATCCGATTCTGTGATGTCTGGCAGCTTATGGCAGGGCTGAATGCCCTGCCCTATCTGGGTCAAGCTTTTCTCTCATAGAGGCGGGAATTTATCCCGCCTTGAAGCGCAGCAATTTTTGTCAAGCATGTTTGCCATCCGACCTATCTGAAAATCATGTGGGCTATTCTTTCCTGTGCTTGAAGGTCCAGCGGTCGTTGATAAAGAAGTTCAACAGAGTGCCACAAAGAATGCCAAAGATATTGGAAACTAAATAATAAATGCCAAAAAGTGCGGTCAAAATCCATAAGATAATAAGATTGGTCAGCATGGCGGTGCTGGCAGAAACATGGTATTGGAACGTTCTCTTGAAGTATTCTTTTTTCCCTTTCTTACCACGATCATGCCAGGTCCAGAGATCATTCAGCACATAGTTGTTTAAAAGCGATATCTCGATTGCCGCAATGCTGGAGAAAAGATAATAGACCCCCATAGTTTCAGTCAGAAACCAGAGGAAGAACATGTTGACCACAAGTCCCCAGGTTCCGACCAAGCCGAATTTTACAAAACGCCTTACTTCCTTTTGCTGAGTTATGGAATAAATTCTGGTGTTCAATCCTTGCACATTCTCTTTACCTCTCCCCCTTTTTGTTCCCCCTCTCCATAATATGGAGAGGGGGATAGGGGGAGAGGTCGAAGATTGGTTTTAATATCTGTTTTCGATTTCGGAAAGAACAGCCTTGGTTTGCTTCTTGGTCAAATTAAACATTTTCATGGTGTCTTCGATCTGCATCTGGATAATTTTGTGGTAATTCAAATACTCTCTAACTGCCTTAATGCAATTCTTGTCATCCGCAGGAACACAAACTTCATCTCTGACCCCTTTTTCTATTGCCAACTCCACGAAATTTGCTTTTGGTGTAGTCTGACAATCGATTGTTTCACCGTCTATTCTTAAGCTTGCCTTACCGAAAAACTCTTCAATGGTCAATTTGCCTCTTGGTTCGATTTTTGGTAGTTGAATGGTGAAACTCCCACAGGAGGGTTCCATGAAATCCCCTGGGAATTCCTTTTTTTCTTGCGCTAAGAAAACTTCCTCTAAGATATGGTCTGCATAAGAGGAAGGATTAAACTCCTCTTTTTTGTTTGCGTTCTTTTTCCCAAATGTCTTAGCCTTCTTTAATCTATTACTGACTAATTCACATACCGCATCATAGACCTGTTGTCTTTCCTTTTTGGTTAGACCTAAAATATCGAAAAAGATGCTATCTAACTTTTGTCGATCTTTCTCGTGGATTTCTTGGAATATTGGCAGAATCTCTCTTTGCGAAATCGTGTTGAAAGCTTTTTTGATTTTGTTTCTGATAGATACCGGAACTTTTCTAAAGTCAATCACTTTAAACGAGGATAGCTCATACACAGGAATTTTTAAGGCACCTTCACCTAAGCTGTGAAAACCAAGCAGTTGTCTGAGCAAAACTGCAATTGTGGAATTTAAAAAGGCGGCTGTCTCATGCAAATATCTTTTTATGGTTATCCCATAGAACTTATCGCTATCGTAAATTTCATCTTCTAACAGAAAAGTTATGTGTGTGTCAAAAAAGAACTCAGTCCATAAAATATTTGCAGTTCCTCTTTTGCCAAGATCATACCATCTCTGACGAGGACTACAGGTAGGTCTTTTGTGTGTGTCCTTTTGTTCACCAAACAAAATGTATTTGAGAACATTTGTTTTCCGAAGTTGTTGCTTGTTTTTGTGCACTAATAGAACTTTATATTTGGTGTCTTTTGATGAAATCAGAATTTTCCTACTTTCTCTAGGGGATTTGATTAATGGCTTCAAAAAATCCTTTTCTATCATGTGTGCTTTGATCTGTTCTTCAGTTAAATAAAAGAACTCGTTTGCCCCAGTGGTGAAACCTCTTCTAACTTCAGCTACATCCTTCAAGGGAACAAGTAGATCTTTACCTTTCTCCAGAATCTTAAAAAAGATTTCCGGTGCTCTCAGATATTTTCCGCCCCATTTTGACCCTACGTAAACATTGTCTTCAATTCCTTCTTGATACAGTTCTTTTTGCTTTTTGGGAAGCACTTTGATTTGAGAGTCCTCATATAGTTTTCTGCTACGGGTAATTTTGGAGATCAATTTTTCACATGCCCAAAATCTATCTTTATCTCCGTCTTTTGGGATGAGATTTTCCATTTTCTCTTTCAAGACCACAAACCTAACCGGGTTGTTATCTCTTTTTCTTTTGTCCGAACATCGCTCTAAAACGGTGATAGCAGTGTTTATGTCCGCCTTAGCAAAAGACCTCTCCACCTTGCTTTCGATGATGGCGATGATCTTGAAGTTGTCCAAAAAGAATTTTTGAAGTCCTGCACCATATCTGACGTCCAGCCAGGAATTGGAGGTGACGAAACCCAAACGACCACCTTCTTTTAGGAATCTGGCAGCGTGAATGAAGAAATAAACATAGATGTCTGCCTGCCTGCTTATAGAAAGACCCATCTGGTTGGTAAGTCTAAAGTTTCCCCAATCTTTTTCCACTGCTTTACTTATGTGCTCTTTGTCTTCCTGTGCGAGTTTCTCCTGTCGAATGTACGGAGGGTTGCCCACAACTGCATTCATCTCCGGAATCTTCACTTTTGCAGTTTTTGGAGAAATTTTCTTATATTCGTGCTTGATCCCTCTGTGGAATGGAACCTCAAAATAAGTCTCTTGCGGTTTGATGTCAAAAGCATCCTTATTTTCTATGTAAGGGAAGTTTTCTGTTTCGGATAAATCCGGTAGAACCAAGTTGATCTGAGCTAAGTGAGCGGGAAATGAAGATTTATCCACACCCCAGAGTTGTTCCAAAAGTTCTTTATGAGTCTTTTTCTTTTTTTTCAGATGCTTTAATCGAGCGTAGGCTCTGACCAAAAAAGTTCCAGCGCCACAGCCCAAATCTAAAATCACATTGTCTGGATTCTTAATACAAAAGCTGTTTATCAGATCAACGGTTGAAGGGGGTGTGAAGTATTGACCCATCTCCGACCTATCCGGTCCAGGTATTAGGTCCTCATAGACATGCCCCAAAATTTCATAATTCAATCCTCTGAAATCATAATTATCAAAATCCTCTATAAACCTGACTATCTGTTCCAAACAATCATCTGGCACTTTCAAATCATCGAAAATATCTATCTTGTAGATGGTATCGTAATTGATTTTGAGAACTTTCTGGAAGTGCTTTCTTAGAGTTTTGTTTAAGTTTATACTTCCTTTTATCCTTTCAGTCTGGATTGGGTTTAGGTCTTTGTGTTCTGTAGAAATGACATTATAGAATAGAATTTTATTGGTTAAAATATATGCTGCTATACGAGCGATTTTCTCATATACCGAATGATCTGTTTCCTGTGCTTTATTCTTCAGAACAGGATGCCACCCTTGAGCCCAAATCCACTTTTTTAACCTTGCATAATAATCTTTATCTTCAAAACATTTCCGCTTCAACGCTATGGTAAAGACCCGGGAGTTGATATCCACATTGGTTGCCAGCTTTCTTATGAAGAATTGGTCTATAGGAATTCCAACGAAGACTTTCTTCCGTCTGAATATGTCTTGATTTAAAGCTCCGAGAAATCCTTCGAGAAATATCTTGATCTTCTCCCAATTTTCTTTTCTGTCAACTTCGCTTATATCTTTTACCCAGATTATGTTCTTATACCACTCTTTATGTCTATCATACAGGGGGACACCTGAGCGAAAAGTCTCCCAGAGGATAAAGTCTTTCATATTCCACGTGGCAAAATACTTCGTCCCTAACTCATAAGCTTTTTTGCCAGCTATATCCACCAATCGAGTGTTGGAGGCATCCCAGGTTGGATTTTTTATCTCAAAAAGTAGAGACGCCTCCCCGGTGGTTTTGTTTTTCCATATTACCCCATCCGGAAACTTGGTGGTTTCGTCAGTCATCTTCAAGCTGGTGCCCATGCGGGCTTCTTCAAACCCCAAGCCCTTCTCTCTGATGATTTGATTCATCAGTCCTACGACTTTAGCATTGAATTCTGGTTCGGTGAGAGGCATATTTTTGTGCTTGCCTTTGTATTAGGTAACTTGAAAAATATGACTGTGCGTTAATATAATCTAAAATAAGAGGGCAATTGTCAACAACGTTTTGTCTCTAACACATATTTTCCGCTATTTTCTTCTATCTTGGTGGGGTATTTGCCGGAAAAGCAGGCTACGCAGAAATCTCTTCCGTTAAGAGAGTGCATGGAGAGCATCCCCGGCAAGGAGAGATAACCCAAACTGTCTACGTCCAAAAATTTTCTGATCTGTTCCACTGATTTGGATGAGCCGATCAGCTCCTCTTTGGTGGGCATATCTACACCATAGAAGCAAGGAGAGATTATGGGGGGAGAACTTACCCGGAAATGAACTTCCTTTGCCCCAGCATTTCTTAACATCTTGATGAGCTTTTTGCTGGTGGTTCCTCTGACAATGGAATCGTCCACAATCACCACTCTTTGATCCTTCAAAACCCCTCTCACCGGGTTAAACTTGATCCGTGCATCCAGATCCCTTATGGTCTGCTCCGGCTCGATGAAGGTTCTTCCGATATAGTGGTTGCGGATCAGTCCCACCTCATACTTTATTCCGGATTCTTCACAATAACCCAGTGTGGCGGTGTTAGATGAGTCGGGGACCGAAATCACAATGTCGGCTGATACGGGTTTTTCTCTTGCCAGTTGTCTGCCCAATCTTCTGCGTATTTTATCCACATTCTCACTGAAAATGATGCTGTCCGGACGGGCGAAGTAGATGAATTCAAAAATGCAAAAGGCGTGTCTAACCGGTTTGAACGGAAAATAGGATTTGATTCCTTTCTGGTTGATTACCAAAATCTCACCCGGCTGGATATCCCTTTGGTATTTTGCTCCAATTATATCGAAGGCGCAGGTTTCCGATGCCACCACCCAGGCGTCTTTAAGTCTGCCCAAAGCCAGCGGGCGAAATCCATGAGGGTCCCTGGCGGCTACAATGGAATTGCCGGTATTAAAGACCACAGAATACGCACCCTTTACCTTCAAAAGAGCGTCCTGGATCATCTCCACCACGGTCGTTTTTTTGGAGCGAGCCACCAGATGCAGAATCAGCTCGCTGTCGCTGGAGGTCTGAAAGATGGAACCTGTCCTCTCCATAGAAGTGCGCAGGCTGTAGGAATTGGTTAAGTTTCCATTGTGAGCTAAAGCTAAGTTCCCCTTCTTGTAGGTGATCAGAAGAGGTTGGATATTTACTGAAGAGGAAGCGCCGGTGGTGGAGTAGCGGTTATGTCCGATGGCTAAGTGACCTTTTAATTGGTTGAGAGTCTCTTTACGAGAGAAGACCTCATTTACCTCCCCCGGACCTCTATGCTGATAGATTTTCCCGTTGTTTGAGGAAACAATCCCCGCTCCCTCCTGCCCTCGATGCTGTAAGGCATAAAGTCCCAAGTAGGTTAGCTCTGCTGCCTTCCTTGCCCCAAAGATACCAAAGACACCGCATTCTTCGTGAATTAAATTCTCTAACATATCACCTTCCTGTTGAACATATGGTATACGAAAGAGAAGCAAATTTACTAAAACTGCTTTCGGGTGTCAAGGGATTTCAGATGAGAGTTTCAGAAAGGCTCCTCTTGGTAAAAGGCTTACGCCTCAACTCCTGAAATCAAAGGAGTTAATCCGTTCACGGTGAATCCGTTCAGGATGAATCCGTAAGGATTTTATCAATCAACAACGGTTAAAGAAAAAGTTTTCACCTCCCCCAATTTTTTTCTTTCTCAAAAAGTATGATCTGAATTGGGTAAAAGGCTTGCGCCTTAACTCCTGAAATTATTGGTATCTCTTGACTTTAAAAATATTTAGAATTAGTTTGAAAAACAAAAGGGTTTTGAAGGATGAGAAGATCAGCTCGAAAAGAAGCATATTTCGTTATTGGCATTTTCATCTTCGCTTTCGCAGTTAGATTCATCTATCTGACCCAGATGAAAAGCTCCCCGCTTTTTGATACCCCCAGTATGGATGCCGAATATCACGACCAATGGGCACAGACGATACTGGCAGGGGAGGACTTTACGGAAGGCGTCTTTTTCCGTGCGCCGCTTTATCCTTACTTTCTGGCTCTCATTTACAAGACATTCGGTCACAACTACTTTATGGCGCGATTGATTCAGTTTCTCATCGGATCTTTGAGCTGTGTTTTGGTATATCTTCTGGGAAAGAAGGTATTTAATAAAAGGACAGGTAGGATTGCCGGGCTTTTGGCTTGTCTTTACGGAGTTTCAATCTACTTTGAGGGGGAGCTTCTGATCCCGATTCTACCTGTGTTTTTAAATCTGCTCTTGTTATTGGCTCTTTTTCAGGCTAAAGAAAAACCTTCCAATAAAATGTGGATTTTGTGCGGAGTGATTTTGGGTTTATCCGCTTTAGCTCGTCCCAATATTCTCTTGGTGGGGATGGCTATCATTATCTGGATACTTTTGAAGTTCAGAAGCAACGCTAAGAAGATCGGGTCAAAATCTGTGATCTACGCTGGCTGTTTTGCTTTAGGAGCAATTCTGATAATCTCTCCGGCAACTTTAAGAAATTATATCAAGGGAGAAGATTTTGTGCTTATTGCCTCGCAGGGAGGAATGAATTTTTTCATCGGAAACAACCCCAAATCTGATGGTGTCTCCGCCATACTTCCCGGAGCCAGGACCACCTGGTGGGGATCATACCAAGATGCGAAAAACATGGCAGAGAAAGCAACCCACAAAAGATTGAAACCCTCTGAGGTATCCCGCTTCTGGTATATGGAGGGACTGAAGTTTGCGACGAGAGAACCTTTCAGATTCCTCAAATTGATGCTGAAAAAGTTCATACTTTTCTGGAACGGAAATGAGCTATCGAATAACCGTGATTTCTATTTCTTCGCAAGAAATGCCCCGCTTTTGAAGCTTCTGATCTGGAGATTTGTCATATATTTCCCTTTCGGGCTTATCGTCCCCTTAGCTATTTTGGGAATCATTCTATCACACAGGGAGAAAAAAGAGGTCCTCATTTTAGAAATTTTTCTCTTTGTTTACATGTTGAGTGTGATTTTGTTTTTCGTTACTGCCCGCTATCGGGTTCCTCTCATTCCTGTTTTTATATTGTTTTCCGCCTATGCCTTGGACCGGCTTATAACCAAGATCAAGCAGAGAAAGATTTTTGAATTCGGGAAATACCTCGTGTTTCTTTTGATAATTTTGATTCCTTTTAATATTGAGATTCCGGGATACTCCAGCGCAAATCCAGGTCGGGCTCATTATACCTTGGGGGTGGTATACTCCAAAAAAGGGGAAAAAGTCAAGGCGGAGGAAGAGTATCAAAAAGCGCTGCTATATAATCCCAACCTGGCTGAAGCTTATGTAAATCTGGGATCGATATATGGAGATCAGGGCAAACCTAAGTTGGCTTTGGAATATTATCAGAAGGCTTTGCAAACTGGAGCAGACAGCGCATTTGTTCTTTACAATATAGGCATTGAATATCACAATCAGGGTCTTTTAGATCAAGCTCAAAGAAATTACAAATTATCACTCTCCATGAGAGATGAAAATCCTAAGGTTCATTATCTTCTGGGAGAAATTTATCTTCGGAAGGGAATGGTAGAGGAGGCAGTTGGAGAATATGAAAAGACGATCAGCTTAGACCCTCAATATGCTTTAGCTTTTCATCGGCTTGGAACCATTTACCATCAGATGGGAAAGAGAGAAAAGGCTATATGTAACCTGAAGAGTTATGTTAGGTTGTGGCAAGGAGAGCCAGATCAGATAGAGAATGTGGTCAAACTTCTGGAAGAGTTAAAAGAAGAACCGGAAGAATAAGATTCGTAGGTCGGATATGTCCCCCATTTGGGGGGCTATCCGACATTTTCATCTTATTGAGTTACGCGTAAGCAATGGAAAATCTTTCTTTCCTCCTTTAATCCCCCTTTGTCCCAATAAT
>JAGMFA010000036.1 GCA_023127875.1 Candidatus Zixiibacteriota bacterium | reverse complement strand
ACCGCCATTCTGGTGATGATCGGAAGAGTGCCGGTGGGTGAGAGCCTGTGGGCAGGTTTCCCCGACTTTACCGAGTGGATAATGAACGTTCCCCAACTGGCAGGGAAGAGAGCCATCATGATCGGAGCCGCGCTGGGAGCTATCTCCACCGCCTTAAAGGTTTTAACCGGACTGGAGAGAACCTATCTGGGAGGAGAATAGGAATAAGATATGAGATTTGAGAACTGAGATTTGAGAAAAAATCTTTTGGTGTCGGATGGTTGATTGTTATCTAGTGATCTGCAATCCAAAGAAGGAAAAGCAAAAACTTTCTGAGGAAGGATAGTGAGGAAGATACTGGAGAAACTGGAGAGGCTGGATCGAAGGATCATATTCATCTTTATCTTTTTGGCAATTATTATTCCTTTGCTTTTGCCGATGAATTTAGATTTTTCCGTGACCGCACCGGTTCAGAGCTTTTATGATGCCATAGAAGAACTTCCCCCCGGATCGAAGGTACTGGTATCTTGCGACTATGATCCCGGATCCATGCCTGAACTCTTTCCCATGAACCTGGCGGTGTTCCATCATCTCCTATCCCGCGGTCATAAGGTCATCGTTATGCAGTTGTGGGCTACGGGAACTCTTTTGGCGGAACGTGCCATGACTGAGGTTCTGGAGGATTTCCCGGACAAGAAATACGGTGAGGATTGGGTTAACTTGGGATTCAAGGAGGGAAGAGAGGTGGTGATGGTCTCCATGGGAACCAACATACCCAAGACCTTTCCAACGGATTCCCGTGGAACCAAGGTGGAGGACATTCCCATAATGCAGGGTGTGATCAATTTTGATGACATCGCCCTTTTGATGAATATCTCTGGAGGTCTGCCCGGAACGAAAGAATGGGTGCTTCAAGTGCAATCCAGATACCATGTGAAGCTGGGCTCCGGATGTACTGCGGTAAGTGCTCCTGAGTTTTATCCTTATATTCAGTCAGGCCAACTGGTGGGACTTTTAGGGGGAATGAAGGGTGCGGCTGAATATGAAAAGTTGCTTAAAAGACCCGGAACCGCCCACAGAGGGATGGATGCTCAGTCGGTTTCGCATCTAATAGTTTTTCTGTTTATCTTGATCGGCAACATCGCATATTTTTCAGTCAAGAGTAAGAAGAAAAAACTGAAAGTTTCACGATAGCAAGTTCTAAAGAGAGAAAGCTAAAGAGACAAGAGGTACGTCTGTGTGGGAGACAATCGGAATCTGGTTGGGCGCTTTTTTGACGTTGTGCATATTCTCCTTTCTATACAAGGACAATCCGTTTTATAAGCTTGCCGAGCATCTTTTCGTGGGCATATCTGCAGGATACTGGGCCACATTGGAATACCATAACGTCTTTAGACCAAACTTGTGGGACCCACTCACCCAGGAAGGGAGACTGCTTCTTTTAGTTCCTTTCGCCTTTGGAATTATGCTTTTCAGCCGTTTCACCAAAAAATTCAGTTGGCTTTCCCGCTGGCCCATGGCGCTGATAATCGGAATCTATGCCGGAATAACCATAGTGGGCTATGGCTCAGGGGATTTGATCCTTCAGATTCACGCTAATTTGCTTCCTCTTTGGACGGACAATTGGCTTACCTCCCTCAACAATATACTCTTGACCGTGGGAGTGATTACCGGGCTGATTTACTTCTTCTTCTCCAAGGAACACAAAGGAGCGCTCGGCGCAGGAGCAAAGGTCGGTATCTGGTTTTTGATGATCTCCTTTGGTGCCTCCTTCGGCTACACGGTCATGTCCCGTATGTCCCTTCTGATCGGAAGAGTATACTTCCTTCTGGGAACCTGGCTCCATTTCCTGGATTAATACAAAGGCAAAAATGATTTTTATACCTTATTCTGACCCTGCCTTTGGCGGGGGAAGAATTCGTATGAATGCATACGCATGTTTCGCTTCCCAGACGGGGGCGTCTGCCGGGGCTCGTCCGAGCCCGTGCGGGCGCAAGGCTGCCCGACAATCAGAAGTGTCGGGTAGTCCTTCGGATTCATCCTGAAGGATTCACCGTGAACGGACAACCCGATCTATCCCAACTGCAACGCTCAGAAAACCGACAGGGGGTAATCAAAGCTTAGGGATAGCCTTGTGGTACTTGATAAGGCAAGATCGTGTTGTTCGGGTATATGAGATATGTTGAATCGTCCCCATTCGGGTCCGATTCCAACTCCGTAGGTCCAGGTCTTTACGTCTCCCTCCTCATCGTAAAGATAGCCGGATCTCAGCGTTAAAAGATACAGAAAGGTGATCTCACCCCCTATTTTGAGAATGACGCCATGTTTCGGGTCAAAGTACTCCTTGAAGAAGTTTTTGGTTACACCGACCAGACCCTTGCAGTAGTCCATAGCCACGCTTATGCCCACAAGATCAGTGTCTACCGCCCTGTACGCCCCACCTATGCGGAGCTCACGGGGAAGAGGATCTGCTTGGTTTAAATCGACGTAAGATATATCTGGACCGATGTTAGAGACAACCAAGCCTACTGATAGTCCCCGACTTTTCCTATTACCCAAGAGCTTCGAAAGGTCAGGCGAGACAAGAGTCTCAGTTATGGTCAGTTCGGGCAGTATGTTTTCCCATAGAAGCCCAACATCCAAGGCCATCGACTGGCCAGTACCCTTGCCCTTTTCTAGCCCTGCCCCTTGCTCGGCCAATCTTGAGTAGATATACTTGGCGTTCAGTCCCGATGAAAAATTATCAGTGAGTTGATAAGCATAGCTCACACCGATTGCCATCTCGTAACTGTCGAACACCCCTTTAACATTTCCATGCTCGTCCGTCCTAACGCTCTCGCCCGGAGAAAGATGTTTAAAAGCTATGCCCACATGCCCGTATTCCCCTAGGTTTACCGCCCCGCATACGTAGGTATGGTGAAGATCACTGGCCAATTCCGGCAGCCAGTGAGCGTAATCTACTTCACCACTGACAAGCTTGACTCCGGTTATTCCGGCAGGATTGTAATAAGTTGCCACAGCGTCATCCGCCAAGGCAACCGATGCTCCGCCCATTCCACCGGCACGCGCATCCGGATCTATTTGAAGAAACAACACGCCCGCTCTCGGCACATCAGCAAAAGAACACTTCGTCTGTAAAATGAAACAGACAAAAAATAACAGTACTAATAGACGTCTTAACATACTATACTCCCTTCGAATTAAATATTTAAACCAAGCCTCCTTTTCAGGACCCAGAACAAGAATCTCCTTACTTTATTGCATTTTAATGATTCCCTTCTGAAAGTCAACTATTTTATTCAATCCACTCGCTATTGATCGAGTGTCTTCTCTCCTGAACTTTTGTCAATCTGGAACAATTTAACTTTGGGCTCAGAAGAGTCCGAGGTGTCTGGGAGGAATGTCCCCAATTTGTTTCTTTAGAGGATGCTTCATTTATTTCCTTGCTTTTTGCCCTTCAGCTTTTAAATTAAAGCTTTAGAATTTTTGAATTTTTCACCATCAGATCGCACTTGCTCAGATGATAAAAAGAAAGCTAAGGATGAGGTGGAAAGTTTAACATATAAGATTTTCTTCTAACAGGAGGAGGGACATATGGAATTCAGAGTTTACAAGGTGCATATGCCGGAAAAGACCAATGTGATCGTGGGACAGACCCATTTTATCAAAACGGCAGAGGATTTGTATGAGATACTGGTTGGATCTGTACCAGGGATAAAATTCGGTCTGGCTTTTTGCGAGGCTTCTGGACCTTGTCTGGTAAGGTCAGAAGGAAACGATGTTGAATTGAAGAAATTAGCCGCTCAAAGTGCCTTTGACATCGGGGCAGGTCATACATTTATAATCTATATCAGAGGTGCCTATCCCATCAATGTGCTGGGTGCCATCAAGAATTGTCCTGAGGTCTGCGGAATCTTCTGTGCTACCGCTAACCCATTGCAGTTGATAATAGCTGAAACAGAGCAGGGAAGAGGGATCGTGGGAGTGGTGGACGGTTATGTCCCCAAGAGAGTGGAAACCGAAGACGAGGTCAAAGAGAGAAAACAATTTCTGAGGAGAATCGGGTATAAGCTCAGTTGGTAGCGGGAACTTTTAAACCTTTTTAAAACCGATAAGAATCAGGCGGGCAGGGGTTTACCCTGAGGAGTTCACTCTGAAGTGTGCCCGCTCTACGAGTGAAAAATTATATATTTGCGGGGCCTCCAGGGCGTATTGAAAAAGCCACACTCCGGGGCGGGATGACGGAGACCCGTCTGGGAAGGTAAAGCAGCGCACTATAGCCAACCTTGGACGACTTGATGTTTTAAGAAATACCGGCAAACTTGAGTCTATAATAAAGGGTCTATCGCAGTTTTCAGAGAAGGAGGGGGTAATATCAGCTTTTCAAAAAGACAAGTCTCTTAAGTGTTGGGTAGCCGAATGGGGAAGTTATCTGGTTTTTCGTCGTCTATGGGAGCAATTAGGTTTAGCAGAGGTAATAGAGGGGATTCAGAGGAAAAGGAGAGTAGGATTTAATCTGGAGCAGACTTTGTTTTATACAGTGTTACGCCGATTAACAGAGGGGGCTCTGATCTTAAGTCCAGCAAGTGGATTGAAAGAGTATATGATCCGGCTCGTACAAATGCGTATGCATTCATACGAATATTTTGTAGCTATCTATCTTTGTTACTGTTAATTGAACTAAGGGGCAGGCTGGAAGTAAAAGGAGACGCTCCTCCATGGGATGAAATTATACGTGATTTACGCTCTTTGCAAGTCCTATGGATCCAGACTTCGGACAGTAAAGATTCAGTTCCAGGGAAAATCTTTTTTAATACGTAGTGAATTTAAAGGATCAGCTTATAAGTGTTTTAATGTAGCAGGAGTTCAGCCTACTCCAACAATTAGTCAAATGTAGTGCCTCGTGGAGTTTTTGCGATTATAACCCTTTGAGGTTAAATAACTTTTAGTTTCTAAGTGTCAAAGATCGGTCTAACGAACATGAAGATTAAAAGGCCTGTTGACAAAGCCGTAGCGAGGGCTAAATGTTCTCGCCTATGATTGAAACTCATTCCCCTTGCATAGGCGCAGGAATTTATCCTGCGCCAAAGTATCAAACAAAATCAAACTGAGAGTTCCCTTTTTGATGATTGAGTTTGAAAACGGAATCCACATAAAAGACACCGGGTTATGGTTGGATGCAAAAAGAAAGGCTAACTTCTGCTTTGTTTCCCACGCTCACACCGATCATGCGGTCAGACATACCGAAATTCTTGCCACCAAGGAGACCGCCAGATTATTTGAACACCGCTTCGGAAATGCCAAATTCAACCTACTGGAATACAACCGCCCCAAAAGATTTAAAGGGGTAAAAGTGGAACTTTTCCCTTCAGGTCACATCTTAGGTGGAGCCCAGATACTGATAGAAAAAGGCGGGATAAGGATAGTCTACACCGGAGATTTCAAACTGCGAAAAAGCTTGACCGCAAAAAAAGCTGAAATCAAAAGATGTGATATTCTTATCATGGAATCCACCTTCGGGCTTCCCCGGTATAAATTTCCTCATCCTAGGGAGATACAAACGCAGATGACCGAATTTGTGGAGAATGCTCAGGCAAAAGAGGAAACACCAGTCTTTTTAGCTTACTCTCTGGGCAAGGCACAGGAAGCGATGAAGATTCTGTCCAACCGGGGTTATAAGCTTAGTGTGCACGGGACCATCTTCAATATTGCCAAGATATATGAGGAGTTTGGGGTAAAATTTAAAAAATACGAACATTATCAAGCTGGCAATCTGGAAGGTAGGGTGCTGATTGCACCTCCTTGGGTAAAAAGATCCAGAATGATTGAAAACATACCCCGAAAGAGAATAGCCATATTGACCGGTTGGGCTGTGGATCCGGGAGCCAAACATTATTACGGGGTGGATGAGGCTATCCCGTTGTCCGATCATGCCGATTTCTCAGAGCTCATCCAATATGTGAAGAAAGCTCAGCCAGAAAAAATCTACACGGTGCACGGTTTTGCGGAGTTTGTGACGTATCTGAAAGAAGAAGGATTTGATGCAGAACCGCTTAAGGAGAACCTTAAAGTTAAGAAAACCCTCAACAAGGAATTGCTTACAAATTATGACTTGTTTGCATGAAACTCAAATAAATTGTTCAAAGTTGTTGACTTTTCAACCTTTTCTGTATTAATTTTTGAGTGTTTTTATGATCTGTTAACCTTCTAAGCTTCCGAGGTAGCGATGATTAATGTAGGAGTTATCGGTTATGGGTACTGGGGACCCAATATGGTTCGCAATTTCTACGCCAACAAGGATGCCAAGGTCGCTTGTGTGTGCGATCTGAGTAAAAAGAGACTATCTTTAGTAGAGTCCACCTATCCCTCTGTTAAAACCACTACCGATCACAAGGAGATAATGAAGGATACGAGCATTGATGCCGTGGTTATCAGTACACCTGTTTCGGCTCACTTTCCATTAGCCCAGGAGGCTCTGGAGAGTGGCAAGCATGTGCTTTTAGAAAAACCGATGACCTCAACTGTGGAGGAATCGGAAAAGCTGGTGGAACTAGCAGAAAAGAAAAAGAAAACTTTGATGGTGGATCATACCTTCCTTTATACCGGAGCGGTGAGAAAGATGAAGGAGTTGGTACAAAATGGTGAGCTGGGCGACATCTACTATTTCGACTCCGTGCGGGTGAATCTGGGTCTGTTCCAGCATGACGTAAACGTGATCTGGGATCTGGCTCCGCACGATTTCTCCATCATGGATTTCCTCTTGCAGAAAGATCCGGAGATGGTCTCGGCGGTGGGAGTATGTCATCTGGGTGATCTGGAGAATATGGCTTATGTGACAGTCCAATATCCGGGAAATCTCATTGGTCACCTCCATGTCAACTGGCTGGCTCCGGTTAAGGTGAGGACCACTCTCATCGGAGGCACCAAGAAGATGGTCGTATATGATGATACCGAGCCCAGCGAGAAGATAAAAATCTACGATAAGGGAGTGAGCTACTCTGAGAAAAAGGAGGATGTTTATCAGATGTTGGTTCAGTATCGCTCCGGCGACATGCTTGCTCCCAAACTGGAACCCACCGAAGCATTGAAGCTGGTGAGCAAAGAATTCACCGATTCGATCAATGAAAACAGAAAGCCCTTGACAGACGGAGTGGCGGGATTGAGAGTGGTTAAACTTCTGCAGGCGGCCAACCAGTCGATAAAAGAGAAAGGAAAGGTAATTAAACTATGAATCCGGAAGCTAAACCGAAATTCAAAAATGTAACCATAACCGGAGATTGCACCATATACAAGAATGTGAAGATCGGGGAGGGTTCGGTAATTGAAGGTCCCTGTGTTTTAGGCAAGCCCCCCCGAGGGAAGAAGGATGGAGAGTTGGAGTTGGTGATAGGAAAAAATGCAGTGATTCGCCCATTCACCACCATCTATGCCGGAAACAAGATCGGAGATAATTTTCAGACCGGACAGGGAGCCTCCATTCGCGAGGACAACGTAATCGGCAACGACGTCAGCGTGGGGACCAACGCGGTGCTGGAGTTTGAGAACAAAATCGGCAACGACGTCAGAATTCACAGCTTATGCTTTCTGGAGATGGTCACCACCGGCAACCATGTGTTTTTTGGACCCAATGTGGTGTTCACCGACGATCCTCATCCCATGCTTTGCCCCAAATATAAGGAATGCAAGGGTGGGGTGAAGGTGGCGGATCTGGTGAAGATCGGAGCAGGCTCCACCCTTTGTCCCGGAGTGAGGATTGGACGAAATGCTCTGGTCGGTGCCGGGTCGGTGGTGACGAAAGATGTTCCCGAAGAAGCGGTGGTGGTGGGAAATCCTGCCAGATTCATAAAAAAAATCGATGAATTGATCTGTTATATTGGAGCCTTTGAAAGACCCTATGTTTGGCCACCCTATAAGGAATAGAGATCTTCAGGCAAGTAAAAGGTGGCAACATACGATATTCATAAAAAAGCCAGCGCCTTAATTAAGTGCTGGCTTTTTACTACTGAAGAAAGGAGATCTTTTGATTATCGTCACGGTCGGGGTCTTTATGCCGAATAGGAGAAAATGTGTAGAAACGTCACACACAGAGTGCGATGCTTAATTGAGGCTATTCTCTATTTTCGTAATAAAATCTTTGCATCTCTTACCTCACCCCCTCTCCACCACTCCTTCAAGATGATTTCATTTAATGGGAAAAGAGTTCACCTACTGAAAGGGAAGAAAAAGGGTGAGGATGTGTAACAAGAACAGAACACTACTATCGCAAACGAATGAGAGACCTCTGAAAAAGTGCGCTTTAAAGGGAACAAACAAAATATTTTGCCATTGTAGTTGCCCAATTTATTGGGCTTTTGGGGAGCTCGATAAATCGAGCAACTACAATCAAGAGACCTTTTTAGAGCTCTCAATAAAATAAGTTGACATACTCGTATGAGTGCATACGCATTACATGTCGTGTTGAGTGAGCGGACGCCCACCCGTACGGGTACCCTCCCGTCTGGGAAGCGAAATCCCACAATGGCAGGGTTGAACAAAGCAAAACATTCATCTTACTTGGCGTATCCCGGGAAAAAAGATTTTAAGAATTCTGATAGTGGCGATATCATGTTCATCACCTCAACCAAGGGACAAAATGTTGCGGGCTTTAAAAAGGGGATGAGGGCTGAACTAAAAAGCAGGTGTGAAATCCATTGCACATTTTTTGAGGGCGTAATTTACCCTTTAAAAAAGGAAAGATTTTATAAACGAAGTTTCAGAGAAACCCTATTTCAATTTTAACCGAACCACCAAAAGCTGTTATTTCTCATCTCATTTAAGTCTAATTTTTTTGTTTTTTTCCGTTTTGAGATCTTGGTAATGGGCACAGTTGGATCTGCCCAGGTGGTTTTGCTTTTTGTCTGAGTCTGCGAACGCTTCTTCTTGGTCTGGTTTCTTTTCGCTGAAGAACTCAGTTTTCGTCTTCTCATCTTATTCCCCCCTTTTAAAATATTATTTGGAAGAGCCCCGCCTCGGGGCGGGGCTCTTTCCTCAAAGGTAAATCCTTTTTGACCTGCAATTTACGGATTAGTTGGGGTTTTTGACTCTTCCCAGTAATCCAGTGTGCCCTGTAGCACTATCCGATACTCCCCGGTGGTCGGATTAACCATCTCCACCTTCGCTCTGCAGGTGGTGGAGTTGTACATAAGCTCGTTCAAGTTATGCTCCAGAGAAGCAGGAGAAGTTGGAGTTCTCTCCAACACCGAAAAATTCTGATATCTGAACTTGTTCACCTTTTTCACCCCCTTCAGCTTTTTTAGTTTTAGGTTTTGTTGATTCAAGATACATGCCCAAAACAAGAGAGAGAATAGATGGTTGAAAAAAATTTAAAAATATTTTAACGATTAGACCACCAGGTCTCTGGATTCTCCCAATCCAGGGTGCCATGGAGGACGATACGATACTCTCCGGTCTCCGGATTAATCGAATCCACCTTAACCTTGGCGTTTATTGAACATGCTACCAAGTCGCTGATCCTTGTCTGCAGATAGGATGGAGACATCGGACTTCTCTCTATGGTCCTAAAATCCTGAAAATTGAATCTCTGCATATTTTTCACCCCCTCTCTTGGTATATTTTCCCTTCAGGGTAAATCCTTCAGGACCAGCCTTCAGGACAAGTCCCTTCCGGGTGAATCCCCCTCTTTTTTGGGATGTGTCCTTTTTGGAATTGCTTGAGGAAGCTTTATTGTTTGTTGCTCAATTGTCTCGACCTTTTCAAAGGAACAGCATAGAACTTGGGCATATTTTGAAAGGAGTTTCGATGGATTAAGATCTTCTCCTTGAATCTTTGCTGGGTAGGAAACCGATTCCTTCCCTTCTCCAAAGTTCATCAATTGATCAGCATCCAATCTTAGGTCATCGGGATTTTTGCAATGAAGCTTATTCATTTTTCACCTTACCCTTTTAAAAGTTTCGTAAATTTGGCAAAGCTCTTTTTGATTCCAAAAGCCCAAAATTCTTTAATCCTTTGAGGAGAGAAACCACTGATCTTTTGGTCCAGCCCAGATCGGAGGCGATCTTGGATTCTGGACGGATCAGTTCGCTTTTTTGACTCAAAGATGTGTTTTGGCGAAGATATTTGACTAATTCAATCATCCGAAAATGTCTTTTTGCAAGGCTCTTCCCTAAAAGCAACCTTTTCAACAAATCGACAGTAAAGAAGACCGAAAATCTTCCCACCTTCTCATCCTTGCATTCTATGAACAGATCAAACCTATGCTCCGGGTTTTTATATCCACAGGTTATCCCGCTACAGGAGTTCATTTTAGTGATATTTGACTGAAGATCGATAATCACGTGTTCCATGAGATGAGCGATGTGAGTTATTCCTTCCACTTTTTCTGAGGAGATCTCTTTGTGGTTCTTTAAGTCTCCGAAGAGGTTTTCCCCGCATTTATGTTTTTCTAAAGTAGGTAACAATTTCAGAAGTTTTCGATAAACTAAGGAGAAATTTATTTTCTTTTTACTTTGGGGAACGGAAACATCTAATACCACTTTAAGCTTTTTACCTCCCGGTTTGAACCTTTTGTTCAAACCAAAAATTTCCGGAAACTCTCCGTAGGAAATCTCTTTTATTTCTAAAAAGTCCTTCAAAGGAAAGCCATTTTTTACCAGAATGGTTTATTGAAATAAAGGTTGCATTAATTTTGTCGGCAAAACAAAGCTCTTCTTTATCTTTTTTGAAAAAATCTTTAATTTTTTTGTTGACTTTTGCATCTGATCGACTAAATTCTTACTTTGTGACAAAAGTAACAAACTTTCTTTCAAGCAAAAGACCTTGTAGTTTTTATTTTCGGGAATAAACGCAAACCTCTTTTAAGGAGCAACCGCCATGAACGGAAAAACAGGAAAGGGTAGTGCTTACGGCTGGCTTCTCCAGAGGATCACCGGGATCTTTTTGGCTTTCTTTTTGATCCTTCATATCCAGGCGCTTCATTTCACCAAAGACTGGAGGATAGACTTTAGCCTGGTGACCCAACGGCTGGAGAGCACCGGATGGGTGATCTTCTATCTGATATTCGTTCCAGCCGGACTTTTCCACGCTTTCAACGGAGCCTGGCAGGTGATCCATGATTATCGTCCCCAAGCAGGAACAGTCAAAGCGGTAAAAACCCTGCTTTGGGTTGTGGGAATTGCCATCTCCGTGTGGGGATACTATTTGATATTTACGTTTAACAAAGGAGCTTAAAGATGTATGAACCCAAGTCAGGTTTTTTCAAAAAATACAAAGATGAGGTGAGCTTAAACCCGAATGTGGGAACCTGGGCCTGGCTTCTGCATCGGATAACCGGGGCGATTTTAGTGTTCTATCTTTTGATACACCTCCTCGCTCTCAGTTCTTCTGTGGCAGGAGAAACAACTTTCAATGCCTGGTTATCCAATTTACAAACTCCACTTACACATCTTTTGGAGATCGGTCTGATGGCGGTGGTGGCTTTTCATCTTTTGAACGGTCTCCGCATCACCATCGCTGATTTTTTCTTCTTGACCAAACCCCATAAGATCATCTTCTGGATAGCCATGGTCATATTTCTGATCTTTATGGTTATCACTCTGGTGGTCTTTTTGGGTAGGGCGTTTTCTCATTAGGATTTGATAAAATGAGTTCTCGAAACTCGTTTATTGGTTTCGATGCTCGTATCGAAGCTCGTTACTTCGGAGCTTGATACTCGAAAACCACATTACTCAAACAGCTTTTCGAACTTCCAACCTCAAGCCTCGAGCATCGATACAAGTTTCGACAACGTTAACCGTGCATCGAGCTTTATTAAAGAGAAGGAGAGAATATGATATTTCACGATATACTGATAATCGGCGGCGGGCTGGCGGGCTTGAGGGCGGCTATTGCGGCGGCTGAAAAGAAGGTAGATGTGGGCATAGTTACCAAACTATATCCGCCCAGATCGCACTCAGGTCAGGCGCAGGGAGGAATAAACGCCGCCTTAGCCAACAATCCCAAGGCACACGATGACACCCCTGAAAAACATGGATTCGATACCGTCAAGGGTAGTGACTATTTGGCAGATCAGGAAGCTTCCATCTATTTGACCCAACAGGCGCCAGAAGCCGTTTTTGAAATAGAACACTGGGGCTGTCCTTTCAGCCGAACCGAGGAAGGAAAAATTGCGCAGAGACCCTTTGGCGGAGCGGGTTATCCCCGCACCTGCTATGGGACAGACAAAACCGGTCATTACATCCTGCAAACTCTATTTGAGCAGACCATCAAACATAATATCAAGACTTACAACGAATGGGTGGTTATCGCACTGGCAAAGGACGTGGATACCTGCTGCGGGGTGATTGCTCTGAATATGCATTCTGGAGAGCTTCAGGCTATGGGAGCTAATGCAGTGGTATTTGCTACCGGCGGATCCGGTCGAATGTATGGAAACACCACCAATGCCATACCTTCCACTGCCTTTGGAGTTGCCATGCCCTATTGGGCGGGAGTTCCTTTGAAGGATGTTGAATTCGTCCAGTTCCATCCGACTTCACTTTATCCCTCTAACATCCTTATGACCGAAGGATGTAGAGGCGAGGGGGGGATATTGGTGAACAAGGAGGGGGATAGATTCATGAAGAAATACATTCCCAAGGCTATGGAGCTGGGACCACGGGATATGGTTGCCCGTTCGGTCCAAACTGAGATTTTAGAAGGGCGTGGATTTGAAGACGCTTATGTTTATTTGGATTTAAGGCATCTGGGGAAAGCCAAGATCATGGAGCGGCTCCCTGGAATCAGAGAAATCACCATGGATTTCAACGGCATCGATCCGATTAAAGAACCTATCCCCATTCAACCAGGGACACATTATTATATGGGAGGAATCGATGTCAATATAGATGGAGCCAGTCCGCTTAAAGGTTTTTATGCGGCAGGAGAATGTGCTTGCGTCAGCGTTCATGGAGCTAACCGGTTAGGAGGGAATTCCCTGCTGGAGACGGTGGTCTTTGGAAAAAGAGCAGGAGCTTCTGCAGGTGAATACGTAAAAGATAAACCGAAACAACCCAAGACCAATGCTTTAGAGCGAACTCTGAAAAGAGAAGAGGAAAACTTCAATCAGATGCTTAAGTCTAATGGCAATGAAAATCCCTATAAGATTAATGCCGAATTAAGGAAACTGATGCCGGAAAAGGCAGGACTATTCCGCGATGAAAAGCTGATGACAGAGGGATTAGAACAGATTAAGACTTTGAAGGAGAGATTCAAAAAGGTAAGAGCGGTCTCCTCCGGCAGTAAATTTAACCTTGATAAGATTTGGTTCCTGGAGATCAAGGCGAATCTGGACGTGGCGGAGGCATTGATGGCTGGGGGGTTGGCTCGAAAGGAAAGCCGGGGTTCTCACTATCGCACCGATTTCCCCAAACGGGATGACGTCAACTGGCTAAAACATACCATCGCCACCTACACCCCCGAAGGACCAAAGCTTTCCTACAGCGAGGTTCAGATAACCAAGTATCAACCTCAAGAAAGGAAATACTAATATAGACTGAGACTGAGATTGAGACTGAGACTGAGATGTATCAACCTAAAGAAAGGAAATACTTATTATGACCGAATTCAGAATATTAAGATACGATCCGGATAAGGACAAGGAGCCTCATTTCCAGACCTATACTTTCGATAGCCCCAAGGGAATGACCGTTCTGGAGGGACTTATCCATATCTTCGAGAACATAGACAGCACCTTAGCCTTCCGGTCCATGTGTCGGGCCGCGGTCTGTGGCTCGTGTGCCATGCACATCAATGGAGTTTACAATTTGGCCTGTCGAACCCAGATAGATAAGCTGGGCGGCAAAGTCACCTTAAGACCGCTTGCTCACCTGCCCATCATCAAGGATCTGGTGGTCGATTTAGAGCCTTTCTTTGAGCAGTATAAAAAGGTGTTGCCCTATTTGATTCCCAAAGATGACCCTCCGGAGAAGGAATACATTCAGAGTGAGAAGCAAAGAAAGAAGCTCGATCCCTGGGTTGATTGCATTCTTTGTGCCGCCTGTTATGGCTCCTGTCCGGTTGAAGCCACAGACCCGGAATACTTAGGACCGGCCTCTTTGATGAAGGCTTTGAGATTCATTGACGACTCCCGGGACGGTAAGGCCAAAGAGAGGCTGGCTTTTGTAGCCACCGACTTTGGTGTCTTCCGGTGCCACACCATCTTCAACTGTCAGAAGGTGTGCCCCAAGGAGTTGGATCCCACCAAGGCTATTGCCAAGTTGAAAATGAAGGCATTTTTTGGATAGTTTTCTCCCGAATGACACCAAGTCAGGTGAATTGAGCTAAAGAGTCTGAGATAAAACAACATGAAGAGGGCACTGAGTTTGAAACCCAGTGCCCTCTTGTATGTGGACCAGACCACAAGAACATTCCGCCCTGCCCTCTGATATTTTCTGCTCGGCCCCACCGTTGGCGAGGTTAACCTTCCTCTTGTGAATGATGAGATCCAGAAAGAGCTAAAAATCCCTCACAGCAGATGTAACAGACTTGTAGTGAGCGTAGCGAATCTATTAAGCAGATAAAGCTCTTTGATATCAGCTTAATCCCACTAATCAGCTGTGAGGTAATCTCTTGCTCCCCGTGGGATATTGTCCCAGACATGTCTCCGTCATCCCACGGCATTAGTTGAAAATCCCGCCGAAGGGGTGAACCGTATGGGACTGTCGAAAAAGTGTTTTGGGAGTGCGAAAGCTTGTCCGAAGGA
>JAGMFA010000035.1 GCA_023127875.1 Candidatus Zixiibacteriota bacterium | reverse complement strand
AAACTCCACTCTTATTGCCAATATCTTTAAGGTCTTGGTCTGTGAAAGGGCTAACTTCGAAAGAAAAGGAAGAGAATAAAGAGTTTCTCTTTTTAGCCCAAGCAGATTCTTCTGCGACACATCGCTTTTGAAGCCCCATTTCTGAATACCCTGTTTTGCCTTTTGGGTCACACTCAGAGACATCTTATCCTCAATTCTCAGAATTCTCTCCGATCCGGCCCAAGTCAAGCTACTGAAGAATAAAAGCAAGACAACTGCTAAAGCTACAGATCTTAAAAGATTCAATCCATTCTCCATTCTAAGGATAAACTACTAACAGAAAACTACCTACTGCCTACTGTCTACTGTATACTGCCTACTGTCTATTAAAACCTTCCGGTCATGGAAAACCGCATGGTGTTGGCTAAGGCTAAATCCTTGGAGGAGGGGATGTAGGCGAAATCGAAGCGGAAAAGACCATATTGCAGTCCCGCACCGAAGGTGGCGGTCTTTATGTCTCCTGCCTGATCATGGATATAGCCAGCTCTTAACGCAACATAGGTCCCATACCAGTACTCGATTCCCATATTTTCAATAGCTTCCTCTATCTCGGTGCTTAAAGGATCATCCAGACCCACCAGCTCCTTGTTCACATCAAAGGTGGCAGTCAGACGATTGAATGGGGTGTCCACGATTCGATAAGCCAAACCAACTGCCAGATTGCGAGGTAGTGGGTCGGATTGGTTCAAGTCGATATAAGCAATGTTTGGACCCAGGTTGGTTAAAGCCACTCCCAGGGTAAGTCGTTTTATGAAGGTCCTATACAAAAGTCCGGCATCCAAAGCAAAGGATGATCCCGATCCTTTTCCTTTCTCCAGGCCTGCCCCTTGATCAGCCAGATGGCTGTAAATTACCTTGGCGGAAAGGCCGGTGGATAGGTTGGGGTTCAGTCGGGTGCCATAGGAGAAGGCGAAAGCCATCTCAAAGCTATCAAATTCTCCCTTTGGGTTTCCAAATTCATCGGTGCGGACATTGGTCCCTAACGAGAGGAAGGTAAGGTTTGCTCCCACTGTCCCCCAACCCTCCATGTGTTGAACATAGGAGAGATACTCGTAGTATAGATCTGAAGCCAACTCAGGCAACCAGTTGGCATGCATGAAGGTTATCTCCTTCTTGGCATGAGCGTATATCACCACCTTCTCGTCTGTGGCGAACCATAGCTCCCCATCTTTGTAGATGATCTTTTTGGTCTTTGCCCTCTCCAGTCCAGCATGATAATACCTTCCCCAGCCTTCCCTATCCCACCTTATGGTCCCATATTGTGTTCCCACGAACAGTTTGTCACCCCCTGCCTTCGTCAAAGATAGAATCTCGCTTCCGGTAGCATTGTAGTAAACATATACCTTTTCTCCCGGCTCAAGCTTTCCCTCGGGATCCAGGTGGTTGTAATTTATGATCATCTGGGAAAGTCTCGAAATCTTATCCTCATCCCCTGATTTCAAAAATTTTTGTGCCAACCTTTTGGCATCGTCTCCCTCCACTGCGGTATATATCCGATATCCATAGGTGAACCATTGATTTTCGGTATATCTTTTCAGACCCTGATCGGTTCCCACCCATAGATTTCTCCGATCATCTACGGTTAAGGCGGTGATCTGGCCATTCAGACCCAGCTCAAAGGGCAGGTTAACTATTTGACCTGGAGCCACCGCGGTATCTGTAAGGGCATTATGAGCTTTGACTCTTTCTTTTGCTTGAAGAACGGTCTTCTCGTTTTCGCTTCCCACAAATTTTCTGATCACCTTTTCTAAGTTGTCGCCGATTCTGAATGTATACTTTTCATGAGGTTGCCATAACTTTCCGTCGAATTTGAAAAGTTTCTCCTTGGTGGCGACCCAGATCTCCCGCTCTCCTCGATTGGCGAAGTCGACCACTTTTATGTCTTTAATTTCGCCTCCAAAAGGAACTTTGGTCCATTGGGACCCATCGAATCTAACTGTGCCACGATCTGTCCCCACCCATACATATCGTTTGGAGACAGGCAAAATTGCGGTTATGTGGTTTGAAGGAAGTCCATCTTCTACTGAATATCTTTTCCACCTTTTTCCGTCAAAGGAAAAAAGACCTTCTCTGCTTCCTATCCAGAGCAATTTCCCTTCTGAGGCTATGGCGGTGAGGGTATCGGTGTATAACACCCGGTAAGGAATTTTAACGGTCTCTGGTAATCTTCTCATGATGACCTTGGGAAGGAGAGAAGAAATTTCTTCCATTTCCCCGGATGTGAGGCTATCGTCACCCAAAAAGTTATTTATTCGATCAACCAAGTTCATAAGATTTTCCGGCATCAAAAGGCATTCGTCCCAGGCGGATAGGAGTTCCTCCCACAAAGATGAAGGTATCTCTCCCTCAGCCTCGATGGTAGCATCGGCGCTCCAACTCAAAAGCTTGTCTTTCAGAACTACCAAGGAATCTTTGCTTACCGGGTTGTTGAATCCGGCAGTGATCTCCTTCATCCCCTTGATTTTTTCCTCATCCCCTACCTGTGAATATTTTCTTAAGATACTCTCCACCGTTTCTCCGGTCGAGGTGGAATACCCCTCATAGTTAAGCCACTTTGACCTATGCAGTCGAAATAAATCAAAGTCACTTATAGCCCAGACATCGTATCGCTTGTAGTTTAGCTCCGGTATATCGTTTCTCAATAAGGCTATAGATTTAAGCTGGAATTGGCGGGGTAAGGGATATTCCAGCCAGGTGGAGGTCAAAGGATAGACTCCCAGTCCGGCTGGATTCCAGTGGGTGGCGGTGGCATCATCCGAGATTGCCACAAAAGCCTCCCCCATCCCTGCCGCCCTGGCACCAGCCGCAATCCTCAAGAACAAAACCCCGGATCGGCTCACGTCTGCCCGACAGACAGAGCCAACAAAAAACACAGTCAAACCCAAGATCAAACATACAAAAATAGCCTTCCTCATCTTGAAACCTCCTTAAGATCCTTCCTCATCTTTGTCTTTGATGTATTCTGATTTAATAGATACGACCCTTTTGTTAAGCTTCCTAAATATTTTGTTGCTCCGTAACAATATAGCTTCTCCTTTAAAATCGGCAAGAATTTTACAAAGATAACTCTACACTCTCAATAGACGTTTTTTCCTTTGATGGGCAACTTTTCCTAACGCACCACCACTGCCTTGCCAAAAGCTTCCTTTACTTTTCGTTCTCCATTCACCGTCCCTTCTGCGATAATTTTATATATATAGACACCATTGGCAACCTCATCTCCCTCCTGATCTCTTCCGTTCCACGTGGTGGAGTAGTTAATTCCCCCCAAGGACGAAGCAAAAGGAATATGCCGAATCATTCTTCCAGCTTGCGTAAATATTTTTATCTCCACCCGATCTACATCCTGCGAGAGATGATAATAAAAATTGGTAACATCCGAGAAAGAATTGGGAAAAGGATTGGGATAGTTCATCACTCCGGTTAGCTCAAGCTCCCTTTGCCCGCTCACCCTCACGTTTGCCGAAATCACCGACGAGTTGTTGGCATTATCCCAGGCTTTGATGGTCAAGACATGATCCCCTTCGGAGAGATCAGCCAATCTATATGAAAGCGAGCCTTGCCGGTAACTTCCAATATCATACTCAAAATCTCCAGTCAGATCCATCTGATGTTGAAAATCCTGATCTATCATCAGAGTGATTCCGTGTCCCACCTCTCCGGTGATGTTTATTCCGTGCTCATCAAAGATGGAAAGTTTAAGGATTGAGTGAGGCAAGATGGTCTCTCCATCGGTAAAGCCTTTCCTCTCGTCAAAACTTAGGGTTATATGGGGTCCGATGGTATCTATCACCGTGGTATCTGAGCCTCTGATCACCAAGGAATCCCATACACCCACCCCGTCCTGTCCTATGGATCCTGCGGAATTTTGATCCTCCAGATACACGCTGATCCTTCCGGTATTGCCGCCATAACTTATGTCCTTGGGCACCACAAAGCTAACTTGAAATTTCCCTTCCTTCACTTCGGCATTGCCTTTAAACATGACCAGACCCGGCAGATCATAGCTCACTTTCCCCTCATTGGGCATGGTGTGAGTTCTTTTTCTTTGCGAATCGAAAGCCAAAATCTTGGCGATTCCGTTAAAATCGGTCATCAAACCACCTACATTATCTTTGACTTCTCCCTTTACACTTATCAAACTCAAGGCAGAAAGAGTGTCCGGGGATACCTCGATCAGCTCCGCTTTTAAACGGGGTGCGCCCAGCTTCATCACCGGATCACCGAAAAGCACAAACTGACGATCGTTAGAATTGGGCTGTCTTAAAAGCTTGGCACAGAAGAGTGCCTCACCTATGGAGAGGGAGTCTTGGTTTAAAAGAAGATCATACACCTCAAAGTTCAAGGCGGCATTCGGATCCGGGTATACCAGCCAGGTGGCAGAGATGGTGGCGATGGCGCCTTTATCCTCCGCTCTCAAAAACTCTTCTGCCATTCCTTCACTGGTGGGGCTGAAGAAAAGTCCGATACTACAGGAAGCCGTGTAAACCAAGGGAAGCTTCCGCTTGTTGTTAAGCCGGGGAATATCCTGGCTACGCTTGAACACCTTTTCATGTGCCCATACATCCGGATTGCCATGCCCCATGAAGTTGATGATCAGGCTGCCGGAGTTGAAGGCATTTATGATTGCCTCCTCTGCCTCTGGCTTTTCCTGTTTGAAATCAAAGGGATACTCCATCAGATATATCTTTAACAGATTGAAACTGGAGGGAATGTGAAGCTTAGCCAGCTCTTCGGTATCTTGGGTATGAAAGGCTTCGGAACTTGACTCCCGGGTAAATTCATCATCAGCCACCAGGGTGATTAGATTTCTCCAGGTGCCGAATTCAGGAGTCTCTTCATAACCTATTACCTTTTCTAAGACCACCTCCACCTCTCCTTCTGTCCTCACCGGCCATCGACTGATCACCATATCCAGCTTCCGGTCCAGAGGTCCATAGGTAGAATCCGAATCCAGATAACCATATTTCCCGAAATAAATATAATTCTCATCCGATACAGATCGGTCCCCCTCCCAGGTAGGAGCAAAGGGAGGGATGTAGTTGACTGATCCGAGTCCCTGATTGTTTTTGTAATCGTAATGTCCATCTCCCAAAAGCAAAGCAAATGCGGGTGCCGGCTTTCCCCAGCTCTGGTATGCAAATTTCAAAAAATCCCGTATGGCTACTGGGTCAAAAAGCCCCCCGGAGAACTCATCATACACATCCTGAACTTCAACCACCTTCACCTCCATCCCGTTGTATGACTCCCGGAAACTTTTCAAACTTTGGATTTGGTCATAGAAATCTGAATGAGTGATGATCAAAAAATCTGCTCGATTTAAAACCTCCTTTAAACTTGATATTTCGTCCTGAAACATTTTTGTTGGTTTCTTGATCCTACTTTCATCTACCAGAAAATATCTGCTCTTTGTATCTGCTTGGACAGTATCCTGAAATCTGGCAAATTCACCTGCTATTTGCACCCCCTCCAACCTCTTAATATCAAAATAATCTGTCAGGTCAAAGAGATAAATCTGGGAGGAGAACAAATTGGATATGTTGAATTGGGTTACCCCGGGTGTCTTCGGGCTTTCAAAGAACAGTTGTCTATCATGGCACTCAAATAGGCGAAAATATTCTATCTCATACCAGTCCAGAAAGGCACCACCCGGAAACGAGATATCCAGAGTGTCCACCAACCCGCCGTGAAAGTCAAAGCTTCTGGCAACCGTTAAGGAAGCCGAAGAAAGCGAATCTAAAATTTCAGCCGGTTCATCGTTCACCCATAAATTAGGATAAGAGCCAGTATGTTTAACTTTGATCAGACAAGCACCCTGGGGAAAGGCACCTGGCAAACTCACAAACATTTGGGCTGACGCGGTTTCCATCCAATACCAGTGAAAATAATCCCCCACATATCCGGAGGGATATCTTCTTAAAGTTTTGTCCTTTTCCACATGAATCCTTGACTTAAATTTCAGCGGGATGGGACTTTGTTTTGTCAGGCTTGCATCTTTTATCTGCATCCTTTTGGGAGACTCCGAAAGGGTTGAATTGAAGGTCAACCAGAATACGTTGTCGTTGGTAAAGGGATTGGTATGAAAGCCGACCACGTCTCCGGTAGAATCATAGTCCCAATCGTTGGTAGACCAACCGAAGAAGAGGATAAAATCCTCCGAATCGAACGTGCCATCTTCCTCTCCGGATACGAATATAGCCATCTCCTTTAGTTGTAGGAATGGATTGGAATTATCCAGAGGCAAAACCCCTCCTCCTCCGGAAAACATCCGTAATGTTCTTGGATCCAGAGAGCTTACCGGAATCCCTGCCTGAATCAGCATGGGTCGGTCGATTTTGTATATCCCGTTTTCCCTCACTATCACCTTATACCAGTTGTCAGAATAACCGAACGGATAGGGAATCCCCGGTTTTAAAAGACCTCTTTCTTCGGCTGTTTTCCGCCACCCTTTAGACTCATCATAGTTTAGCAAAACATTCCGGTAGATCTTCTCGAAGAGATCCTTTTCACCTTTAAATGTCCCACTCCTACCCCCGGAGAAATGCACCTTTACAGTAATCTGAGAATAGTATCTCACGCTTTTTCGGGCGGAGTTATACTGAACCGGAAAAATCTCCAGTTCGATTATTCTCTGATTTCTCAAGAAAGTGGGAAAACCAACAGAAACTATTTCAGAAGGATAGTAGTGATCCAACGTCTCCTTTATTTTTGAGGGGATAAGCTTGTAGCCCACCGGACTCTTTTCGTCCGGTTCTGCCTTGAGGGCGTAAGCCAAATTTATCCCCGACAGTTCGGCTCCTTCTTTTTCCAAAATTTCCACCGAGATTTCCGCCTGCGGCGGGACCGCAATTATCACCCTTCTTATCGGGAGTTGAGGTTTTCCTGGAAGGTTGGACAGAGCACATTTGTCGATATTTATAAGATCGAAAATTTGTCCCCCAAGCTCTATTTTGTTCTGAGTAAACTCCGGCACCCGATACCTGAAGATCACTCCCTCCTGATCTGATTTTAAGATCTGCATGTCATTATATTCGGAGACAGAATATGCTCTTGTCCCCGGGGACAAACACAATATCAAAAACAGGACTAACCCGATTCTAACGATTTTTGAAAAGAGGAAACTCTTCATAAATAAAAAAGCCGAGCCAGTTCCAGAAATGCAAAAACTCTTGACTAAAAAGCCTTTTGAACCAACAACTCGGCAGTAGAGTCTATAGCTTCTCCAGTTAAAGGGTTTTTGACTTTTCCTTCTCATAAAACCGGGCAAACACCTACAACTATCGTCTCAATTCCTTTCGGATGCGCTTAGTCAACTATCACACAATATCAAGCGCCAAACGATGTTAAATATGAAAAAAACAAACCCTTTAACTGTTATCTCTATAGGCTCACCTCTGTTTATTTTAATTAGTATTATATCAATAAAATCAAATTTGTCAACTATTTTTAACGAAAACTGCCAGATAATCCTTTTGCAGACTTAAAATCCCTACCAACAGAGCACAGATTGTTAATTTTTCGTAGATCGGGCACCCATGCCCGATCACTCTTTCCTGTAGCTCATTCAAGAAGCTTGGTCTTGACCAAGCTGGCCAAATTTTCTGCTCTGAAAGCCTTTATAAAGGAACAGGACACCTCATACGCTTTTTGCTCAATCTTTTGTATGTTCTTCTGAGGGATGGAATCTATCTCCTTTTTGAACTCCCTGGTGGTAAATTTTATGTCCTTTTTGTTATCCTCTGCCCATTTTTTCATCTGATCCATCAAATCTTTGGGCAAAAACTGGTGGGCGATGTTTTGCCATTCGGTGCCCACATTTCCTTTACGAATTCCGAAATCGGCAAATTTGCCCACCACATTCAAAGGTGTTCCGGTGATTCCGTGCTGAGCTATACAGACTCCTTTTGGTTTGATGGTAACAAAAACCTCTTTTGTTCTCTCTAAATCGATAAATATCTTCTCACCCGCCAAATAGTTACCGTGCTTGGAGCCGTTGTTGATGGCTAAAAGATCCGGATGGACTTTGCTGTCCGCCAATCCATCGATAAAAGTGACAGCTTCTTCCACTGTGGTTAAGACCGCCTCCTGTCCGGCTGATTTCACTTCCCCCACTTCCACCTCTAACCCCAATCCATATGGATGAATAAATGTAGCAAGTTGGCTGGTGATGCGAATGTTATCTTCCAGCTCATTAAAAGAGGCATCGATGGCTATTGACGTATAACCAGCTTCAAGTTCTGTCTCTATCTGATCCTTGGCGGATTGAAAAGCTTCCGGGGTGGTATCCTTTACCGTGGTATGATCACCGTGGATGAAGAAGGGTTTGGAGAATTTGATCCCTTCTGCGTATTCTGCTATGGTCTGGAAAAAGATCTGTGGAGTTTGTCCGGTATAACCACCATCCATCCCCCCTTCCGTTTTGGCTAATTCAAATGCCACCACCGAATCCAGCTCTTCTGCCGCTCTCATTATGCCTGGAATCACATGTTTTATGCGGGCATTGCATGCCATCACGATGACTTTCTCATCTCTTAACACCCTGAAAATGTCATGAGAGTTAAGAAGACATATCTTGCTTCTGCTTCCCAACTTTTCCCGGATATGTTCCGGTCTTAAATCTAAAATTTTGGTTTCCATGGTTACTGCTGACATTAGATGCCCTCCCCAAGAAAGGTTTTTTCATATACGGAAGTTTGAAAGCTTAAGATTGATCTTATTTTGAACTATTTGAAAAGCAGAGCTAAGACCACCGCCACCACCAGAGCAGGCAAAAAATTGCCCACCTTGACCCTCTTTATGCCCAGAAGGTAGATTCCGATCCCCACGATGATCAGACCTCCAGTGGCCACCAATTCATTCAAAACCTCTGGTCTCAAAAGAAACGAAAGCTCGCCTCCCAAGAGGGTCAGGCTCCCTTGAAAGATGAGCACGGTTAAGGAAGAGAAGATAACGCCAATCCCCAGAGTGGAGGCGAAGACCACCGAGGCAAAGCCATCTAAAAGAGATTTGGCATAAAGTACGCTGGCATCTCCGCTGACCCCATCCTGAATCGAGCCAACGATGGTCATGGGACCGATACAGAAGACCAAACTGGAAGTGACAAACCCCAAAACGAAATTTCCTGATTTGGACTTCACCTTTCGTTTGATGAATTCTCCCAAGCTCTCCAAACCTTCTTCCAGCTTAACCAATTCACCGATGATTCCTCCTACAGCCAGACTGCCGATGACTAAGAGGATACTGTCTGTCTTGAATGCCATCTTAAACCCAATCAAAAGAGTAGAAAGACCCAAGGCATGCATCACTATGGTATTGATCTTCTCAGAGAATCTTGCTCCGATCAAAAGTCCCACCGAACTTCCCACGATAACGGTAGCTGTGTTTACCAAAGTTCCCATCACGACAGAAATTTCTCCAAGTATATGGTAGAAAAGTAGGCGGTAACTTACTGGTTCAAAAGTTCAAACGTTTAATGGTTCAAGGGTTCGAAGGTTCAATTGCTTTATTCTTGGCTAAGATTTCTTTCCATTCCTCTGCCCAAGACTTTCTTGGTCTGGGTTTAAATTTTGAACCCTTCATCCCAGACGTTCTTAGATAGTTGATGAAGTTCCCGATTATCCCGGATACTTTTCTGGCTAAATTATGGGTTTCATCAAATTCGTTTTTATCTATGTAACCCTGATCAAAGGCCACGGTAAGCTGACATCTTACTTCTCCGCATGAAGCTTTGGCAATATATAAAAATTGAACTAACTCTGTATTTGAACCTCTCTCAAAACCTTCTGAGATGTTTGACATAACTGATATTGCCGCTCGTCTTATCTGATCAACTAATGCCCTATCTTTACAGAATTTCTCCTTCTTTGTAATGGCATAAACCTTATTTACCAACTCTCTTGCTTTCTTCCAAGCCACTAAATCTTCAAAACTTTCCACCTTCATAATCTATTGAACCTTTGAACTTTTGAACCCTTGAACTCTGTTTTACCAATATTTCCTGGGATCCGTGATTTTTCCCTCAACCGCCGAAGCCGCCACCGTGGCAGGACTGCAAAGATAGACCTCCGCCCCCTTTCCCAATTTCCCCAGAAAGTTTCGGTTGGAGGTGGACAAAAGCACATCTCCCTTTCCCAAAACTCCATGATGTCCGGAGGTACACAGGCTACATCCCGGGTTGGTCACCATAGCTCCCACGCCCATGAAGATATGATAAAGCCCGGCCTCAAGCATATTCATAGCCACCTCTCTGGTTGCCGGAACGATGATCAATCTAACATCCGGATGAATCTTTCCCGCTTTTTTTAAAATCTTTGCCGCCGCCTTGAAGTCCTCCAGCCTTCCGTTGGTGCAGGAACCGATGAACCCTTCATTGAACGGTGTTCCTTCTACTTCCTCCACCGGCTTGACGTTATCCGGATTGTGAGGGCAGGCGATCTGGGGAACTAATTTTTCCACGTTGATCTCCACCTCATCTGTGAACTGTGCATCTTCATCTGAGGTGACGATTTCAAGTTCGTCTCCGCATCTTTGTCTTAAGAATTCCAGCGGCTCACCATTAGGCTGGATGAATCCGATTTTGGCGTTAATCTCGGTCATCATGCTTCCCAAGGTGAGCCGGCCAGCTAAAGAGAGATTGTCTATAGGCTCACCATAAAGCTCCAGAGATTTGTAATTAGGCTCGTCCGTTCCAATCTCTTTGACAAATTTAAGGGTCAGATCTTTCGCTGAAACCGGCTCCTTGTAATTTCCCTTGAAGAAAACCTTGATAGTCTCCGGCACTCTAAACCACAGTTTTCCTGAATACCAGGCGGCTACAATATCAGTATTTCCAACCCCGGAGGCGAACGATCCCACTGATCCTAAAAGGTTCATATGGCTATCTGTCCCAATCACCACCGAGCCGGGTTTAATCATCCCTCTTTCCAAAAGCACATGTTGTCCGATTCCCCAGTTAACGTCAAATAAGTTTTTTATCCCCTGCCTCTTTGCAAACTCCCTGCACAAAACTTGATTCTGTGCCACCTTCATATCCTTGGCCGGAGCCTGATAGTCGAAGGTGAGAGCAATTTTCTCAGGGTCTTTCACTCTGCCCTTGTTAGTAAACTTATCGAACTCCAAAACGGCATTGGGTCCGCCAAAATCCCTGATCACCACCAGATCCACCTCCGCCCAAACCCGATCATTGGCAAAAGCATCTACCCCAGAGGCCCTGGATAGAATTTTCTCAACAATGGTCTTTCCTCTCATACCTGTTCTCCCAAATCCGAGCTTGTGACCTTACAAAATTGTAGCGGAAGGTTTTAGCCTTCCACAATGGAAACCTCCCTTCGATAAACTCAGGGCAAGGAAGGTTTCCGCTACATCTAAAGCTCATATTCTTCTGCGAACTTTATCCTTTTTGATACGGGTGGATGGTCACAAAGCAAAAACTCAATTAGGGGCGGGGGCTTAGATCGGCTAAGTTGATATGCACAAAAGACACAGAATTCTGGGCATTTTTATTCCCCAATCCTGAATGCCTCAACTGATAGATTTTTGAATTTTTATCTGTAATTTTGAATTTTTATCTTTGACTTTTTAATTTTTCTAAAATCTCCTTTGCCACTTTTTTTCCGGACAGAAGCATACCGCCGAAAATCGGACCCATGCGGTGGGACCCGAAGACTGCATTGGCTGCCATCCCCGTCACATAGACATGGGGAAAAGCCTCTTTCGAATTTTCCACCACTTCTCTCTCCCCCATATCCGCCCACATGGATTTTTCTCCCACAATGTCTCCGGTGGGGGTGAAAAGCTTAGGACCGATTTTCTTGACAATTATTTTAATCAACTCAGCCGGATGTCCGGTCGCCTCCACCAGATATTTTGCCCGTATGGTTAATGGATCCACATCAAGATTCGCCACCTGAACCGCCGACCAGTTCAACACTAAACCACACACTCTCTCATTTTCAAGCATTACATCTTCCACGCTGATCAAATTAAAGACCTTTGCTCCTGCCTTGGTTGCCTTTGAGCACAAGGTGGATATGCATTCAACAGCGTCGGCGGTATAGTACCCCTTTTGATAACTCTTAGAGTTAACGCCGAATTCATCCAAAATGCCCTTTCCTTCGTCCCCTACCACCAGCTCATTGAACATCATTCCTCCACCCCACATGCCTCCACCAATGGAAAGCTTTCTTTCAAAAACAGCCACCTTCACTTTTTCCTTTGCCAAATAATAAGCGGCGCAGAGTCCGGCCGGGCCTGCACCGGCGATGGCTACATCTACCTCCGAATACTCCAGAAATTTCTTGTAAAAGGTCTCTACGATGGCTTTGGTGATGATCACATCATCCAGTTTCATATCAACATCTCCTTCATTGTCATTTCAATCCTAAAACCGCCCGATATCCCACAATGTCCAAAAACCCATGTCCGCTTACGTTGAAGGCGATCACCTTTTCTTCGCCAGATTCCCTACACTTAATCGCTTCGTCTATGGCGCAGGCAATGCTGTATGCAGATTCAGGAGCAGGCAGATAGCCCTCACTTCGAATAAACAACTTGGCTTTTTCAAAAACATATTTTTCATCCTGGGGATAGGCAATGGTGTCGATATATCCCTTATCCCTTAAGAGACTCAGGATAGGGGAACATCCATGGTATCTCAATCCATCCCCTCTGATAGGACCCATTTCTACCTGGTGACCTAACGTGTACATCTTCAATAAGGGAGTTTGTTCAGCGTAATCAGCGAAGTCATATCTGTACTCGCCCTGCAAGTTGGGAGCAACTTTGCTCTGGGCGGCGATGAATTTGATCTTCTTGCCCTCTTTTAGAACATCATGCATAAACGGCAAAGCAAAGCCGCCGAAATTGCTCCCTCCTCCTATACAGGATATAACTAAATCCGGGTAGTCTTCAAATTTTTCGAACTGTTTTTTGGTCTCCAGACCTATTATGCTCTGGTGCATCAACACGTGATTTAGGACTGACCCTAAACAATAGACAGTTTGGGGATCCTTTGTGGCATCCTCCAACCCCTCGGAGATGGCAATTCCCAGAGAACCCGGATGATTCGGATCCTTCTCATATAAGGTTTTTCCGAATTCGGTCTCATCGCTGGGTGATGCATATACCTTTGCTCCAAATAATTCCATCAGGCTTCTCCGATCCTGTTTCCAGCTGTAGACCGCTCTAACCCAAAAGACGGTGCACTCCAAACCGGCCAAAGCTGCGCCATAGGAAAGAGCAGTGCCCCATTGTCCTGCTCCGGTCTCAGTGGTGACTCTTTTATAACCCTCCTTCTTGGCATAATATGTCTGGGCTAAGGCAGTGTTAACTTTGTGGCTTCCGGTGGGGCTTTGAAATTCGGCTTTGTAGTAAAGTCGAGCCGGGGTGTCCAATTTCCTTTCCAGATTCAAGGCTCTGAACAGAGGTCTGGGTCTGCCAGCTTGATGATAAATCTGTTGAAGCTCTTCAGGAATGTCAATCCATCTTTCCGAGGAGAATTCCTGTTTTAAGCATTCACCAACCATTAACTCCGGCAACTTTTTGATCCTCGACTCTCCAGTTTCAGGATCTTGAGGAGGGGGAAGTGGTTCCGGCAGATCCGGAAGTATGTTGTACCATTGGGTGGGCATTTCTTTTACGTCTAAATTTACTTGTCTTTGTTTGGTAGGCATATCTACATCTCCTTTGAGTTAGATTTTTTTGACTATCATCAATTCGAAGTGAAAAAACCTTTCACCTCTTCCCAAAACTACTGGAGCCTTTACATCTTCCCGCCTAGGCTCTCGAAATTTATGAAATCCGCATAGTGAATGATCATAGCCTCCACGCAGCGGTACCCCCCATCCCCCTCCCTGGCATGGGTAGCAATCATGTGGACAACCTCGTCGGGCAAACCATGCTTGTATGCTAAAGCTGAGCCGGAAAAAGGATGTCGCAAAAGCTTTCCGGTTTTGCTTTTGACCACCCTGTCTTTATCTTTGGCATATTCTACAAGTTTCCCTACATCATGCAAAATCGTCCCGGCTATTAAGAAATCGATATTGATTTCTACCTTTTCCTTATAGAACTCTGAAAGCACAGAAGCAATCTGTAAGGCTGTTTGTGTAACTGCTCTGGTATGGGTAATCAGATTGATTTTACATTCAGGTATCAGCAAGGTGAAAGGAATAGTATCAAGTTCCTCAATTCGCCAGCCACCCTCATCTATTGCCTCCTCCCAGGTGGATACAACTTGGCCTCTGAGGTTTTTGTTCTTTATCTGTTCGATCTCCGGAAATAGCTTTACAATTTTGGCTGTCATAACAATCCTCTCTTGTGAAGACAAACATTATAGTTTTTTTCAAAAATTGCAACAAAAATTTTTTGCGATGGCATCGGAGAAAACTGTATTCACCAAAGAATCTAATTTTATGAAAGGCTAACTCCTTGACCTGTGTTAGATCATCTTTTTAGAAAAAGGTGAAACTCTAAGACCAAAGAGGCTCAGATGACTTAATACAAGCTTGGACATCCATAAGAACTACTCTTCAGTGGCGGTTATGAATGATGGAGGCGAGATAGTTGAGGGTGGTGGAGTGAATCACCGCTACGGAGAGGAACTGATAGGATACTTTAATGAATTTCCTTCCAAGACGCAGGTAGTGATGGAAGCTGTCTGCGGCTGAAGTTGGTTATTCGTATGGATGCATACTCATTTTTATCTTCTCTGGAGATATCTCCGGTTCACCTCGCCTTTAGCGGGGTTATCTTTGTTTGATTGATGTTATCAATAAACTGGCTGGGGAGGCGGAGGTTGAGATTCGTCGAATAGTGAAGGAGAGTGAAGATGGTCAAGGTTTGCTTTCTGTTCCAGAGATAGGGTTTATTTTAGCATATTTGATTTTGGTAGAGATTGGGGATATCTTTCACTCCTGGGTGGATGTTATCATCCACCCCTGTGTGGTCAATAGTGTTGCGTTAATGGTAGCTGTATGGTTAAACATTCTGATAAGGTAGGTTAAGAGGGG